>JAISAX010000086.1 GCA_031266495.1 Opitutaceae bacterium | reverse complement strand
GATTCTTCCGCGCACGCGCGTTAGCGCATCATCCGGGCTGACATCCTTGCGGCGGCACACGGCGACGGCCAAAGCCAACCCGACCTCCACCGCCCCGGATGGCGGTCTTGTTGATTCTGGTTGTGTCCCCGCGCATCTCCGGACCGGCGGCGCATGTCACGACAATCGTGATACACATCACTATTGTCGCTTCCCGCATCTCCGGCGCGGGAGCGCCTGGGACCGCCGGCATCTTGCCGGCACGCGGCGGAGTGGTTGCAACTGCAACTGCAACTGCAACTACGACTGCAACAGGGAGGCCTCCTCGCCGCAATCGATCCAGTCGATCCTGCCATCATCCCCCCTCCCTCCCCCCCCCCCTGCCCGACACCTTTCCGCCAATGAAAACCCACGATATAACAACCACAACCACTGCGCGCCGCCTTCTGCCGACGCTTGCTCATGCCGCGACCTCGCTCGCGTTTGCCATAACGTTCACACTCGCTTCGGCGCTCACGTCCACACCCGCGCTCACTGCGGCGACGCCGACGCCAAACGTATCCAATCCGCAACCACGCAACGGCGCCCCCGTTTACATTGGCGGCGGACAGACCGTTGATATCAACGACCTTATCCACCCCGCCGATCCGAACACCACCTCTCCCTGGAACAACATTGCCAGCTCCATCAACTTCACCGGCGCCTTCGCGAACGACATGATTGTCGTCGAAAATGTATCCGCAAGCAGTTACAGCCCGCCGGCGACCTTCACGCTCGTCTCTCCTCCCGACGCGATCCTCCTCATCCCGCGAAACACCGGCATCGTTTTCGACGGAGCAAACACAACCTATCCCGACGGTACTGTCCTCCTGGATACCTTCAACCGTTTCGCGCAAACCGCCACCGACACACCCATCGCCGGCTCATTCCAACTCGCCTCCGGCTCCTCGCTCACCTTTGAAAACACCAACAACACCGTTATCGAAAGCAACAGCGCAACCGGTGCCCAGGGCGGCGCATTTTTCGTCGGCGGTGTCGGCGGCAGCATGTTGAATATCTTCAAGGAATGGGGAGGGCTGCACCTGATTTCCGGCGCGGCAGGCTCGCAAAACACCTCGCTGCATTTCCTGAACAACACCATCCGCGAGATAGATAATAGAAGTAATTACGGGACAACTTCGGGAGGAGGTGCGATTGCAGTTGGCTCCTCCGCACTCTCGATCGCAAACATCGCCGAGGTGAACTTCACCGGCAACACCGCTACCACCAACGTCAGTCTCCCGCACGGATATTGGATAGCCACACCGGTCAGCCACGGCGGCGCGGTGACTCTTCATAACGGCACCGGGGCGTGGCTTGACTTCAAAAACATCAGCACACTCACCTTCGCCGACAACTCCTCCACCGCAACGGTCAGCATGCCCTCCGACCGCATCACTTACACAGACGACTGGATTGAGGCGGACGCCCGCGGCGGCGCACTCTCCGGCAGCATTTATTCTCAGGCAACATTCTCGGGAATCGGCAGCCTTGTCTTTGAAAACAACTACGCGACGGCGGAAGTCCAACAAATCACCGTCACCTCCAACTCGATCAAATGCTGGGATGCCTCCGCCGAAGGCGGCGCACTCTCGGGCGGCTTCAACGCCTTGGGCATAACCGGATCGCGCAACACGTCCTTCGACGAAATTGACGAACTGATCTTCCGTCAGAATTCCGCCACGGCCACAACCCACGGCGTCCTCCGCATGGCAGACCGTGAAGGATTCACTGCCTTTGCCAAAGGCGGCGCGATTTCCGAAACGGCCCTTCGCATCGGTTCGGTCAAAAAACTCATTGTGACAAACAACCTCGCCGAAGCGCACATCGCCCGCGGCGGCGCCGTCTATACCAATGCCCTGAACATCACCGCGGGCGACGTCCTGTTCGACGCCAACGAAGCCCGCGTCAACGACAACGTCCCCGCCGATTCCCTCTCCGAAGGCCTTGCCCAGGGCGGCGCCCTTTACCTCACGCCGCCAGGCAACGTCACCAGCACACACAACCAGTTTTATACGACGGGCGACATCACCTTCACCAACAACAAGGCCATTGGCACGGCGGACGCGCAAGGCGGCGCGATTTATCTGCACAGCCCGCATTTCCAGGAACGCTCCCTCGACCCGAACCCGAAGTCCAACGACCTGACCATCAGTATCGACTCCAGAAAGACACTGCTCGCATCGGGCAACATTGTCGGAACCGGCTCAGGAACCCGCGCAAATTTTGTCCACCTCGACGGCGTCAACGCGCTCTCGATCCAGGCAAACTATGCGGGCAGCTCCGCCGACCTCCGCGACCCGATCACGGGCAACGCGGGCCGCGACCCGATCAACAATTTTCCCTACGCATCGAGCAATTGCTACGGGCAATCCACCGTCACGCTCGGCGGGGCCGGCAAAATCAAACTCGGCGGCGAAAGCAAATTCATCGCCAACAGCGCCAGAGACGGCACGACCGTCCGCATCGGTACTGCAAACGCCGATACAGGCATTCTCTATCTTTATCGAGAAAACGAAATCGCCAACCCGAACGCCTTTGACGCGGCCGCGAAAGTGAAAGCGGGCAAAATCACAATCGAAGAGCACGCCGACGGCACAAGCACGGAGGGCGACGCACGCAATTTGCGGAACCGCTTTGTGCTGCTGGGCAACGGCACGACACGCGGCGGCACCCTCGTCGCCGGCGGCGGAAACATCATCACCGCCCCCGAAATCAAATTCACCAAAGGCTCGCACCTCGGCTTCGATTTCCACGGTGAAAACCCCGCCCCGGGCGCACCCGCCCTGCTCAAACTGAACGCCAAAAAACTCGTCCTCGAAGCCGACCATAACGGCGCCGACGAATCCACCTCCTCGGCGACATTCGAAGGCCTGCGAATCGGCGAAGGTTTTACCAGCAAGGACGGCAGCGGCACAGACCAGCAACGCAGCGCCATCCGCCTCTACAACGCCGGCGCCCTGCAACTCGGCCGCACCTACAACCTGGTTGACATCAGCGGCATCCCCGGCGCCACGGTCACGACAACCGCGACCGTCATCGCCGCCGACGACAGCGACGCGGGGAAAAACATCGCCTTCGAACTGACGGGCACCCCGGACGGCAAAACCCTGCAACTGCGCGTCATTCCCTACACCCCCCCTCCCTCCCCCCCGTCCCTGCCGACACTCACCCTGTCCGCGTCGAGCTGGACGGTCGCGGCGACCGGCGGCACGCTGGACGTCACCGTCACCACGGACCAGGCGAGCAACTGGACATTCAAAAAGAGCGGCGAAGGCGACACCGCCTGGCTGACCGTCACGAGAAACGGCGACACCCTCACCCTCGTTGCCGCCGCGAACATCACGGGCAACTCGCGCGAAACCCCGGTTATCGTCAGCGCCAGCAACGCCGACGGCGAGACGAGCGACACGCTCCACATCGCGCAACTCGCCGGTAGTCCTCCTCCCCCTACAGCCGCGCCGGTCATCACGGCGCACCCGCAACCGCCCCCGCAAACCGTCTGGCAAGGCGACCCCGTCACCTTCACCGTGACCGCCGCCAGCCAGACCCCGCTGACCTACCAGTGATTTTTTAATGGCAAAGCCATCAAAAAGGCGACGGGCGACAGTTACACCATCGCGAAGACGACGAAGAAAAACGCGGGCGACTACACCGTAACGATTAAAAACGCCAACGGTTCGGTCACCAGCAACGCCGCCACGCTCGCCATCGACGTCCCCGTCAAACCGAAGGTCACGAAAAAACCCGCGTCGAAAACCGAGACCGGTATCGGCCAAACCGTGACGCTCGCCGTATCCGCGACCGGCACCCCGCCGCCGACCTTCCAGTGGCTGCTCGACGGAAAACCCGTCCCCGGAGCGACCGGCGCGACGCTCGTCATCGTCAGCGTGGCCGAGTCCGACCTCGGCAAATATTCGGTCATCGTGACAAGCGGACCGAACAAGATAATGACCACCGTCACCACGCTCGGAGCCATCCTGCCGCCGGTCATCGAGACGCCCGCCGTCAGCGAAACCGACTACACAAACGCGCTCGCCGCGAAAGGCGCGAAACTCTCCATCAAGCTCGCCAAAAACAAGGCCAAACCGACCTACCAGTGGCTGCTCGACGGTGAGGAAATCCCCGGAGCGACAAAAGCGACGTACACCGCAAAAAAGGACGGAGCCTACAGCATCCGCGTGACCAACGGAGCGGGCACGGTCGAAAAACGGATCGGTAACATAAAACTCGTTACGCCGCCAAAATTCGACGCGACGGCGGGCCTGCTGGCCGAGACTCCGGCGGGCGACATCACCGCCAAACCGGAAGTCGTGGCCAACGTCGGCCAGTCGGTGGTGTTCACGGCAAAACTCGCCACCGGCACCGGACCGTTCACATGGACGTGGTTGCGCAACGGCAAACAGATTGTCCGCACGCATGTGGGCAGTTCGCTGACCGACACCTTCATCGCCGAAAACATCACCACCGCCGACAAATACAGCGTGCAGGTCGAGTCGGTGGCGGACGCGAAAGGCAAGCCGCTGGCCAAGGCGAAGAGCAAGACCGTGGCTATCAAGATCGTAGTGCCGCCGACCGTCGCCATCACGACGCCGTCGGACAAGCTGACAGCCGTCCCTGGCAAACCCGTGAGCATCGCAGCCAAGGCGACCGGCACGGCAAAACTGAACTACGAATGGCGCGGTCCGGATGGAACCGTCATTGCAGGCGTCAACAAGGCAACACTGACGCTCAAGCCCGCGTCCAGAACCGACACCGTCGTCGCCGGAACCTATACCGTGCGAGTGACCAACGGCGCTGGCGCCCGATATGCCGCCACCGCCAGCGCCACCGTGCGGGTGCCCGCCGTCGCCGCCAGCCCTGCCAGCGCAAGTGCCACCAGCGCCAGCGCCGCTACCACCGCCGCCGCCAAATCCGCCGCAACGGATATATCAGGAAACCGTGCGGATGCGACACGGGAACCCCCCGTGACGCTGGACGCGAACAGCACACTCCGTCTTGCCGACTCCATTACAGGCGACGTGACCCTGCTCAACCTTGCCGAAGCCTCGCTGAAAAACCTCCGTTACGAAGTAACGGATGCAAATGCAGGCGCGGG
>JAISAX010000080.1 GCA_031266495.1 Opitutaceae bacterium | reverse complement strand
CCCCCCATTCGTATAGTTAATACGGGGACATATATCCCTGTAAGCACCAGGCGTGCCAGTTTGCGGAAGGTCCGGGGAGCGCACGCGTCTCGCGTGCTGGCTTGGGCGTCCCGCCCAAGCCTTTGCTGTCGAGCCGAGCCGATCCGAGCCGACACGAACCGTGTCCGGCGAGACGCCGAACACCACACGCGAGACGCGTGTGCTCCCCGGACCGGATCAGGATCGATATAAAAAATCTCTTTTTCCTGATACCAATAAAACAGTATGAATATAAAAATATCCTGTAAAATATTCGTCCGGTTTCGCGCCGGAGCGATTGCGTTGGCGGTGCTGCTGGCCCTGCCGGTTTCTCCGGTGTTCGCAGCGACCTCCATCTCCCTGATCGATGCCAATGCCGATGAATCCAGCGGCGCTATTATCCTCAACAACGAGACTAACAGCGATCTTGCCGGAAATCTGAGTGCCACGGGAACCGTGCCTGCGATTTCGGTCACGTCCACTGAGGGCAAGAATATTTTTATTGAGGGCTATATCGACACTATAGAATCTGTCGCAACACCCGGTTCATCCGCGGCCCATGGCATCCTGGCCCAGACAAGCGGCGATATCACTATCAATCTTGAACCCAAGCCTGTTACAGGCGATGACGGGAATACTATAGCCGACGGTGTGAATATTACAGTCGGCAATGCTGTCGCCAGCAGGTACGGCATCAGCGCAAATACCAATACGACTCCCAACGGCGGGACGGGCAACATCAACATCACGAGCGGTCTGACAATCGATGTCGCCAGCACCAATGGTTGGGGTATTTACGGCACGGCAAACAGTGGCGATGTTGTCGTGGAGAACTCGGGCACTATCACCGCCTCTGTCGGTGCCATTCATGCGCAGTCGATGACTGGCAATATCACCATCTCCAACACCGGCAGCCTTATCGCTACCGGCATCCTTACCGGCGGGAGTTCCGTGGTTGGTGGTGTACTCAACGCGTATCTGAGTAGTACTACTGCCACGACCGGAACGGTTCGCATCTATAACGACGGTTATCTCGAAGTCACCGAGGTCGCGTCCGGGCGTGCCAACCGGGCTATGTTCGTTCGCAACGTCGCTTCGGAGGGCAATATCGAAGTCTTCCTGGGTCAGCACAGCGAGATCGTGACCGCCGACGGCACCGACGGCATACATCTTGCTGCCCTGAACTCGAATTCGACGGGGGACATGATCGTGACGACCCGTGGCGGCAGCATCGATATAGGCTCGAAGGACATGGGTGGCAACGGCGGCGGTTACGCCATGTACCTCGGGCATGCAGGCAGCGGAAAACGCGTTATCGATATTGACGGTACCAGCATTCACAATTGGATCAACGGGAACCTCAACGCTGTGAGCGTGAACGGAAGCACTACCACTGCCGTTAACGGAAGTGGGAGTTCCGTTGTATTGGGATCTAATGACGATGGAGGAGATGTCTATGCAAGCATCCAGAACGCCACCATCCGCTCGGATGCCGCTTCGGCGATTACCACGGGTGCAACTGGAGGCGGCCATGTCTATATCGGTTACGATGCGGAGGGCGCCGAGGTGCCGATTACGGGAGATTTTTTCACCACCTACGCACAGTCCAACACTGCACGTGGCGTCATCAATGCCCAGACTGTGAACAACAGCACCGGAACGGGTGGCATTGATATTTCGGTTGGCAAGGCCGAGATCATCGCCAACGAAAAAGGCACGGGCGCGGGCGTGGCGATGGGCATCGCGGCCATCAAGACCAGCGGCACCAGCGGGGGCAATATTCATATCAAGACCAGTGCCGATACCACCATCAAAACGTGGGGAGACAACCTTGGCAACGTCACCTACGGCGACTTGTACGGAGCCAGCGGCATCCTGGCCAGGAACGCCGGAACCGGCAACAAGATCGATATCGACAACTCGGCCACCATCACCACGCACGGTGACGGCGCGAAGGGTATTTTTGCCTACAGCTCGGCGAGCGGGGGAGAGACAAAAATTCGCAACGTCGGCGACATCACGACCTCGGGAGCCAGTGCCCACGGCATTTATGCGCACGGCACCTCGACCGGGAGCGTAGATCTGGACAACGCTGGCGACATCACGACTTCGGGTACCAGTGCCCACGGCATTTATGCGTACGGCACTTACTCCTCCGGGCGTGCCGTGGATTTGACCAACACCGGTGACATCACGACCTCGGGTTCCGGTGCGCACGGCATTTACGCGTACGGCGCTTCCACCTCGACCGGGAGCGTGGACCTGCTCAACACCGGCACGGTGACGGTCAACGAGAGCAACGCCTATGGCATCTATGTGACGGGAGTGGGGTCGGGCACGGTCGTGAACGAAGGGACGGTGTCCAACACGGCCAGCGGCGGCACGGCAATCCGTATCGCGGCCAACAACATGGAACTGGTCCTCGCCGGAGGCCCCGCCAGCCTCGAAGGGGACAGGGCCGCCCAGGTGGTTGGCAATGTCGTGTTTGCGGGCAGCGGCAACAAGCTGAGCCTGGGCGCCAACGTCCAGGACATTGTCGGCAATCTGACATTCACCTCCACGAGCACGTTTGAGGTGAGCGCGCAGTCACCGGACGACTACCAGACGCTGGTCGTGAGCGGAGTGTCCACGCTGGCCGGCGCGACGCTGGTCTTTGATGACACCGGAGTGGAGGCGGAGGCGCTCCACAACGGCGACGTATTCACGTTGATCGACGGCACCAGTATCAGCGGCATATTTGGCGGCTATAGCGAGGGAGCGACCTACACATCGCAAGGCGGCAACGACTACACGATCAGCTACCTGGACGGCAATGTGACGCTGACAGCCATTGTGAATGCGGTTGCTGTGCCCGAGCCAGCCACGTGTGCGGTGCTGGCCGGCCTGGCGGCGATGCTGATGCTGGCCGCAGCGCGTCGCAGCGCGTCGGGTAAACGGTAAGCGTCGTCAAGCGTCGATCGGGAAGGTCCGGGGAGCGCACGCGTCTCGCGTGCCTTGCCCGGCGTCTCGCCGGGCAATCCGGGGACGGCGGGGGGGGGGGGGAAGGGGAATCAAGACTGAAGTTACTGAAGTTACGCGGACTGCCTTGAAGTGGCACGGGCTTTTTCTGACAATCCCCGTGGACGACGCGCAGCGTCGCCCTTTGCCACCAGGCAAGATCATTTGTTTGAGCGAATTACAGTTGTTTACAGTGAATGACACGAAGGTGAGCAGGGAGGCGGCGCTTTACTGCCGATCCGTCTACGGGCTGGAAGTCCGTGCCACGTCGTTCCGCGTAACTTCAGGGGTGTAATTGAAAGTGATGGGAGATGCGGTGTTTCATCCGGAGGACAAACAAACACTGAACATCGAACATCGAACACTGAATCAAGGTAACTCCCCGTTCAGTGTTCAGCGTTCAGCGTTTCCTCCTTTTTTCACCCCTTTCAATTACACCCTCGACATTCACCTGGTGGAGATTGATGGCTTCCTGTCGAGGAGCTTTGCCGGTCATGGCCTCGCGGGAGACAACGCCTCGCCGGGTGACGCGGGCGGAGTGAGCGCGCCGGGTGGAAGCGCATCGAGCGGCTCCAGTTGTGTGATGGTGGCGGCGATGATATCGGCTGACATCTGCCGGGAATGTTTCAATATGACAACGTCATCAGCGGCTTCCTCGGCCTCGCGCATCATCCGGCGTGAAGCGAACGCGGCCAGAGGGTTCCACCAGACAAGCAGCGACGTGAGCCGTCCAAGGTGATGCCAGAACATGTCCATGCGTTTCCAGTGCGCCAGTTCGTGCAGGAACACCATGCGTGGTTGAGTGACGGGCCAGGTGTTTGCTTCGGGCGGCAGGTGGATATGCGGATACAGCCAGCCAGTCAGCAGGGGAGAGTTAATGTGCGGACCTTGCCGAAGGCGGGGAATGGAACGCAGGCGGAGTTCGCGGGCAACATCTCGGGCGATCTGTGCGACTTCCGGAACCGGACGGCGTGCATTGCGCCGGAGCCAGAGAAGGCCGGTGCAAAGCCGCAAGAGCCAGATCGTCACCAGCAGCGCGGCTCCTGCAGCCCAGATCCGCGAGATCCATGTGTCTGCCTGCCGCCAGAATGGCACGGTGATCTCGTCCCGGGCGGTGCGAAGCGGGACAGTGTCGATCCGGTCAACAATCCACGGCGGTTCATCGCGGGCGATGCGTTCCGCCCGGCGTTCCTGCCAGCGGGTTTCGCCGAAGCCGGCGGGCGGGAGCAGGCCCCATTCCCGGATCTGGATATAGGCTTTCTCCTGTTGTCCCTGTTGCGGCTCGACGGGAAGCGTGATCCGTATCCGTGCTGTCACCACAGGATGGATAACCGGCAGCAGGACCGCAAGGAGTCCGGGCACGGCGCAGCGCCACACCCAACAGCGAGCGCGGGCCGAGTGGCCGCGCAGCAGGGTTGCGGCGATCCAGGCGAGCAACACGATGGCGATGGTCCTGGCCGCGCATGAGGCAAAAGTGGTCAGATGCGGGTAATGGACTTCGAGAATCCGGTAACGAACGAGCAAGAGATCGATCCATGTGGAAAGAGAGGCGAGGATAGCGGGAAAGTTCATGGAGAGTCTTCCGGTAGATGTCGGGGGCGGGGGGGGGGGGGGGAAAAAAAAGGTAAATAACCCGTACCACCCGCCCCCCCCCCCCCGTCAATTACCCCCGCTTTTTCCCGAGGCGTTGTCTGCGATGGTCGCGAAATTTTTGTAGATTTGCAGCCCTTTCGCCTGGCTCTTTTCCGGATGGAACTGGGTGGCGAAGCAATTGCCGCGGGCGATGGCCGCCGTGAAGCCGCCACCGTAATCGCACTCGGCCAGCACCAAGCGCGCGTCCGCCGGCACGCAATGGTAACTGTGCACGAAATAAAACGCTTCGCCGACCGCCAGCAGACCGGCCGCGAGCACCGAAGCCGGTTGCGTGAAACGGAGGGTATTCCACCCCATGTGCGGGATCTTCAGACCGAGTCCGGACCCGGACGCGAACCGGAAACGGATCACCTTGCCGGGAAACACGCCGAGGCCGCGTGTGCCGTCGCCGGTGCCACCCTCTTCCGAATATTCGAACAACGCCTGCATACCGAGGCACACGCCAAGAAACGGACGATCATCACGAATCCAGCCACGCACGGCATCATCGATACCCGACGCCCGCAGCGAAGCCACACAATCCCCCAGCGCGCCGACGCCCGGGAGCACCAACCCGTCGGCCTGCGGCGCGGCGGAGATATCGGCGGCGGAGCGGACAACGCGCACAGAAGCGCCCACCACATCGAGCGCCCTGGTGACGCTGCGCAAATTGCAAATTCCATTATCGATGACGGCGATGATCGGCATATTGACGAATAAACGGAAAAACTCCGGCCACACGCCACGCACCGCAAGCCTGCGTTCAGCCTTCAGGGAGGGTGGGGAGGGGGGGGAGGAATTGATTCATGCCAAAATCAGGCTTCCCAAGCGAGGGCGGGCCGTTTGTGATCCGGGACACTTTATGGAAAAAACCTTCATCATCTGCAAACCGGACTGCATGGCGAAAAAACACGTGGGCGAAGTGATCACCCGCTTCGAAAAAGCCGGCCTCGAGATCATCGCCGCCAGGCTGTTCCGGCTGACACCCGCGCAGCTGCGCGAGCATTACGCGCACGTCGCGACAAAACCCTTTTATCCGGAGATCGAGGCGTTCATGAGCCAGCGACCGGTGCTCGCCCTCGTGCTCAAGGGGGAAAACGCCGTGGCGAAAGTGCGCGACCTGCTCGGCCCGACCGATTCCACCCGGGCGGCCCGGGGGACGATCCGCGGCGACTTCGGCGAGAACATGATGGTCAACGTCGTGCATGCCTCCGACAGCGTCGCGAACGGCGAGAACGAGATCGCCCGTTTTTTCAAACCGGAGGAAGTGCTCGGCTGAGAGAGCCGGGGGCGGGGAGGGGGGAGGGACGGG
The DNA here is from genome assembly GCA_031266495.1 of Opitutaceae bacterium. The sequence continues at coordinate 27 of JAISAX010000080.1, read as the reverse complement.
AGGGATTCTTTTTGCTGGTGCGGGCAG
>JAISAX010000076.1 GCA_031266495.1 Opitutaceae bacterium | reverse complement strand
TTTCAGTCTGAATCCCGGAGGAAATCCTCCTCGCAAATGATCGAACAATTTTCACGTTTTTCATGCACTCGAAACTCGCTGGCTTTCAACGGAAAGATGGCTTAACTAAGCGCCATTCGCGTCAGACCTGTTTTCCAGGAACCGGCCTCCTTCCCCTGCGGCGATTTTGCCTGGGCCGGGAACGCCGGAGCGGGCGGGCATGGCAAGGTTGCGGGCAAGTGTGAAATGGCCGGCGGTCATCTCGTTTTTGGCGTTGCCGGTGACATCGAAGAGCCAGTCGGTGGCGAAGAGATTGTCATGCAAGCGTATTTCAGGAATAGATACGTCGCGATCGCCGATGAGCGTGAAAAGGCGTCCGCCGGGGAACCAGACGAGATTGTGGCTGATCTCGATGCCGCGCCCGCCGAGTGCGAGGGGTGACCGGGGGACGCCAGTCATGGATGGCAGGGACGAACGCCAGTTGGAGGCGGACGCGCCGATCTTGAAGACGCCACGCCCGCTGAGCACGGGCTTCCAGTAGTCGGCATGGGCGGGGGTGTTTACGATGACGTTGCGGGTGATGACGGTATCGGTGGGCCAGGGGAGGCCGCGAAGGGGTTGCCAGGAAATGGGTTCGAGGGCATCGAGTATCAGATTTTCGGTGACAGTCATACCGCGCGACCAGTCTTCGGTTTCGATGGCGTTGTCGGCGAGGCGGGCGAAGAGGTTGCGGCGCACGGCGAGGTTCTCGCTGCCGGCGACGGCGTGGCAGGAAAGGCCCTCGAAGGCGTTGACGATCATGCTGTCCTCGATCGTCCAGTCGCGCCCGATGCGGCAGGCGATGCCGATCTCGTACTTGAAAAGTTCGGACGGCAAGCCCTGCCCGGCACCCTTGCGATGCCACATCGCTCCGTAGCGGACAGCCCTCCCGGCACGCCCGGCGGGGATGTTTTCGGGGAGGCGGGCGAAGCAGTCGGCGATATCCTCAAAGGTTGGATACTGGGTGAAGAAACAGCGGCGCAGGGTGACGCACGCGGCGACGTGATCGAGGGTGGCGGGGTCGTGGCGAAGGTTTTTGAAGGCATGGTCTTTTGCCGGGTCGATGAGGGTTTCCTGATAGTTGCCGGAGACGGCGGTGCGGCAGCCGTAAAACCAGTTGTCGGTGATGGCGACATCGGAGGCTTCGGTGTAGATGCCGGCGACGCCGGGCGTCTCGAACGTGAAACCTTCGATACGGATGTGCGCCGGGCCTTCGCCGAGAATGCCGATATTGTAATGCGCGGGCTGGCTGATGAGGGTGCCTTCGAAGCCGCCGCCGGTTGGAGGGGCGACGGCGATGATGTGGCTGGCGGGGTCAAGGTCGGGCGCACCCGCGGCGCGGCGGGCATGGCGGGGATGGAGGCGGAGGTAGAGTTGTTTTTCGGTTTCGTCGTAATAATAGCCGTGAAGGGGGCCGGGGGCGTTTTGAGTTTGAAAGGTGTTGAGGGCATCGAGCGTGGCGTAGGGATAGAGGTCGGTGTTGTCGTAGAGGACGCGGGCGGGCCAGCCGGCGGCGGGGTGCTGGTAGTGGGTGCGATAGAGATGCGTGGCGGGGTCAACGAGTTCCCATGTCGTCTTGATTTTACGGATACGCATGTCGGCCCCGGTAATGATGACGGAATGGGGAGCGGGGTTTGAGGTCCCGGGTGTGGCGGCGCGAAGCGTGATGGGGGCGTCGGCGGTGCCGCGAAGGATGGCGGGGATTGTGACGTGTTCGAAATAGATGCCGGGGGCAATGAGAATGGTGTCGCCGGGTTGGACGCGGGCGACGGCAGCCTGGATGGTAAGGAAGGGCGTGTCGGGTGTGAGGCCGGCGGTCGCCGCCGGAGCGGCGTCATTGCCCGTGGCGGCGTTGATATGCCAGGTGGTGGCAGGGGCGGCGAGGGGGGCGAAGATGAGAAGCGCGGTGATGAGGATGCGGTGCATGGTGGATTGTTCAGGGAATGGGAAAAAGAAGAGGAATCGGAGAGGGAGAAGCAACGGAGCGGCGAGCGTCCCGCCGCCGGACGCGCGTCAGCGCGCCCCCGACTGTGTGCGCGACCCCTGCCTCCCGATCAGGCGAGGCTGTCGCCTCATCCGACGGCGGGACGCTCGCCGCTCCGTCATGTCTCGCGTGGGCCGACTTTCGGAGGGAACCAGGTGTCGCCGGGTTGCAGGGCTCCGGTGTCGGGGAGGGGGGGGACGGGAATGGGGATTTCTGGCGGTTCGGTGTCGTCGCCTGCGACAAAGGGCGCGGGACCGGGCTGACCGGGCGTGGCAGGTGAAACATGGTTGCGCGCAAAGGTGAAAGAGCCGGCGGGCAGGTCGGCAGCGGGATCTTTTGAAAGAACGAAATCGGTGGCGATGATGTTGCGGGTGAAGTGGACATTCCGGATCGGGACGTTGCGGCTGCCCATGAGGGTGAAAAGACGTCCGCCGGGGAAGGTGATCGTGTTGTTGAAAAAGAAGAGACCGGGCAACGGCGCCGCGAGCGGGGACTTGGGGACGTCGGCATTGCGTCCGTTATTCCAGTTTTTAAGGGATATCCCGATTTTGAATACGCCGCGTCCACCATGAGGTGCGGGTTGCCAGAGGGCAGCGTGTTCGGGGGTGTTTTCAACGATGTTTTGGTAAAAATAGAGAGGACCGGGCCAAGGGGGGCCGCCTCCGGGTTGGTAGGAGAATGGTTCCAAAACGTCGAGGAAGTGGTTGCGGTAAATGCGGACGTTGCGAGAGTGGTTTTCGGTTTCGATGGCGTTGTCGCAGATGCGGGCGAAGACGTTGTCGTGGATGCTGACGTCCACCGCGTTGCCCATACCGTCGTTGGCGAGGCCTTCGAAGGTGTCATGGATGTGATTGTTGCGGATTGTCCAGCCGCGTCCGATGCGGACGGCGATGCCGTTTTCGTAGTTTTTGGTATTTGCCGGAAGCCCGTAACGTCCGGTGGTTTTGCGGTGCCAGATGGCGGACCAGGGGGCGCGCCGGCCGGGCTGGAGTTTGAGTTCGCGGAGGAGTTCGGTGGCATCGTTCCAAGTGGAAAACTCGGTGTATTCGCAGTGTTCGATGGTGATGTCGGAGGCGGTGGCGTACGGGTTGGCGTCGGGTTTGCGGGCTTCGCCTTTGTTGTTGCCGCGGACGGCGTAGGGGGCGCCGAAAAACCAGTTGTCACGGATGGTGATGTTGCTGGCCGTGGTGGCGATTGCGGTGTCGCCAGGGGTTTCAAAGGTGATGCCTTCGATGATGATGTGGGCCGGGCCTTGCCCTTGTATGCTGATGGTGGAGCCACGAAAGGCTTTGGGCGATACGGCGATGGAGTGGCGATCGGGATCGGTGGAGCCGTATTGGCCGGATGGATGCAGGCGGAGGTAGAGTTTTTTGGCGATCGCGTCGTAAAAAAAACCGTGACGCGGGCCGGGAGCAGTGGCGTTGTCGGGGAGTTGGAGGGTGAAGGTGTTGAGGGTGTCGCGGTTGAGATAGGGATAGAGGTCAACATGGCTGTAGGTGACGCGGGCGGGGGGGAGGCCGGAGTAGGGGGCGGCGTAGAGTTGAGCATCGGGATCGACGAGTTCCCAATGTGTCTTTCCAGTGCGGATACCGGGAGCCGCGCCACTGAGGATAACGCGGTTTTTGGCGATGCGGTCCGCGCGAAATATGATGGGGGCGGAGGGCGTTCCTCGTTTGTCTTCGCGAAGGGTGACGTGCTCGAAATAAATGCCGGGGTGAATGACGATTTCGTCGCCGGGTTGAGCGACGTCGGCGGCGCGCTGGATGGTCCGGAAAGCGGTGGCGGGGGTGCGCCCGTCGTGGCGATCGTTGCCGGTGGCGGCATCAACGTGGAGAGGACGGGCGGATGTAGTTGTTATACAAAGACAAATGAAGAGTGTCAGCGGGGCGGGGATGCGGATCATTATTGGGAGCGTCCCCAGAAGGGAGTTTTTTGGGCTTTGGTCAGGCCTCCTTCGGAGACTTTCGAGGGGAGGGTGGAGGGGTGACGTGATTCGACGTGGCCGTCGATGAAAGCGACGTTGAGTTTGCCTTTGTGAACGGCAAGCAGGCCCGTGGGTTTTTGTTCAGTCCAGATGTTGGCGGGATCGGCCATGTCGGTATGAGCATATTGGCGGACCGCGCCTTTTTCGCTGATAAGGTCGCCGTCCATGAAAAAGCTGGTTTTGCTCGGATGCCGGACGTCGGAAAGGTTTTTGGGGTTGGATGCCATGGCGGAGTTCATGGCTCCCGCTTGTGTACGGCAGGCATACTGGTTGATGGAATAGGTGCGGAGATTGTCAGTGAGGCCGTCGGGACTGGGAGCGAATGGGGCTGGATGGCGGAGAAGGGTTTCGGGGCAGGTGAGAGCGCTGGTTCTTTTCCCTCCCTTGGCGTCAAGGTAAGGGCGGAGGCTGTATTGAGGGCTGTTGGTTTCGCTATCTCTCCAACCGTTGCAGTCAGGCATGTGGTCGCGGTTGTCGGTGATCCAAAGTTGTCCGGCTTGGGCGACCTGCCGGAGGTTGCTGATACATTGGGCGGTGCGGGCGCTGCGGCGGACCGTGGCCACGGTCGGGAGAATGATCGCGGCAAGAACGCCCATGATGGTAATCACGGCAAGTAGTTCGATGAGTGTGAATGCGCGGGTTTTCATGGCGTGCGTG
>JAISAX010000072.1 GCA_031266495.1 Opitutaceae bacterium | reverse complement strand
TTTCAGTCTGAATCCCGGAGGAAATCCTCCTCGCAAATGATCGAACAATTTTCACGTTTTTCATGCACTCGAAACTCGCTGGCTTTCAACGGAAAGATGGCTTAACTAAGCGCCATTCGGGTCAGGATCGGATTAGCGAAGATTAGCCTGCCCTCCCGGATTTACGGTGGAAAAAATCTGTAAAACTATCCTTTCCCTGGAAACTCTGGTTGCGGCGCGGTTTCACCGCCCCAAGTCTGCATAGTTGATTCTTTTCAGCGTTTCCCCCTTTCCCCATCATTTTCAATTATCCCCTCTGTTCCGTCGGTAGCAGGTCCATTCGGTAAAAATACTTGCAAACGGAGTTTTCCCTCCCTGGTCAAGTGCTGACCTGTGCACTGGCCGTCTGACGCCGTCGTTCCCGGAAATATCAATATCAGCCTGTCCGAAACTTTCATTCTGTAAAACCTACGGAAACATAATCGATCAGTGAATATCATGCACTCAAGTACGATAGAAGAGTACGTCCCGATACAGGGCGACGATGGGCGAGCATATTCCGGATTTCACGCAGTCCGGAAATTTTTCGCCGGAGAATATAGGGCACATTGGAGTTCGAGCGAATCAAGTGCCAAATCTGGCCGATTTCCAGGTCAGTCGCCTGTGTCCCCTCGTGCCAGGATGGCAAGAAGCGCAAAAGATCCTTTATCAAAACAGTACGTTGTTCTTCAACCCAAGGGAACAGAACCTCGACTTGCGCTTGCCAGACAAGTTGACGAATCGCCGGTTCGTTATTTTCCAGAGCAAGCCGGAGGGGATGTTTTGCCGGAGGGAGCCGGGCGTGGAGCATCGAGCCAAGTCCCCCATCCAGGGTCCATCCTGACTGGTGAGCCCAAGCGGTCAGAAGTGAAAGGGGTGTTTGCAAAAGGGTTTCCGGAGTTGCCTGGGAAAGATGTTCAAGGAGAGGGATTTCCTTACCGCATAGATGTGCGGCGACATGTACGAACATCGTTCTGACGAGTGAATTGGATGACGGTTGTATCCAGAGTGATTCGGCGAGAGCAAGGATGTCGGCATGAGTGATGGCGTGATCCCATTGGAGGGTTTTTAGAAGAACATCTTCATGTGGGCCGGCAGCTTTTGTCCGGGGTGAGCATATGACGACGAAGGATGTCTGACGGTTTACGGGTTGTTGGCGGATGAGATGACGCAGGCGGCGCACAAGGGTCGCCCAAGGGCAATCAACGGCCAGCCGGTTATCCACGATAAGGCACTGGTGGCCAAGATGGACGCAAAGGTCGTAATCAGGGAACGGTTCATCGTTCGGCAAGAGTCCTTCGCGGCGCAGTGTGTCAAGTGGCGTAATGGTTTCATCAGGGATAATTGGCGTTGCATCCATTCCGGTTTCGCGGAGTTTTTCGACAAGGCGATCGCGAAGCGTGGTGCCTGGTGGATCGGCAGAACGGGCTGTTTCGAGAAAGAGGGAATACCCCTGTTGTATGTGTTCGATGGCGCGCTGTATAAAAATGCGGGGGCCGGGTAGCTGCCAGAGATAATCACTCATGTTGGGCTGAGGAGGGAGAGTGCATGGTCAAAGAGGGGTTCCCACAGGAAGCGGTCACCGCGGCTTTCGACAAGTCCGAGAAGGGTGGCGACACGTATCCAGTGGTCGATGCGAGAACGGGATGTATCGATAATTTCGGACAAGGCATCGATATCCTCGGCGCCAAAAGGGAGGGCGTTTTGTGCGTCACCTCGCAGAGAGCGGAAGGCATTCAGGGCTTCGTCCACTTCGGGTCCGCATCCCATAAACATGTTCATGACTTTCGGGTGAGGCCGGGCGAGATCGGTTTCCACAAGGCTGCGCGTATGGGTGATGGCTTCTTCCCATGAAGAGTAGGGTTGGCAGAGCTTTTGAGCAAAGGGGTAAAGATAGCATGGCCAGCAACCGGTGGTTTCAAGGAGTTGGTTGAAACCGCCCGCGGGAACAGGTTGGGAGAGTTCCTGCAACCAGGGTTCGACGAATTCACGCTCCCAACGCCGGGGGAATATCCATTGGCGGGGGCCGTTGGGGTTGTGAAGCCAGGGATTGATGTGTGTGCCGTCGGCTTTTGGCACGGTTTTCCAGAGGCAGCCGGGGGGGACAATAAAAACGACTTTGAAGAAGCGTTTGGGGCTTTTGCGTGTGCGGGTAAAGTTTTCCGCAGCTTCCAGCATGGCGGGAGCCAAGTTGCATTTCGGGTATTCGGATTGCACGACAAAGATATAAGTCCCCTCCTCCCGGATGGCATCGGCTTGCCGGTCAAGCGCATCACCGAGAGCTTTTTCGTTTTTATAGGGGAGGCGCTGGATAATACATTTGGGGATGCTGCCTTGGAGGGATGTTTTCCAGCGAGGATAGTTGGAGGCGTCGAAAAGATCGTTCCCCGAGGCGAGGAAGAACTCATGCGCGGGTTTTGCCAGACGATCTTCTTCGGGGCGTGCCAATAAACGCCGCTCGATGGTGGAAGCGGACTTTGTGGAAGGCAGGTGAGGACGAAAGCTGCCGGGATCATATTCCGATTTCGCATCCGGCATGGCCTCGGTCAGACGGGTGAGAATTTCGTCACGTGTGCCGAGCAAGAGGAGAACATTGGTGTTGCGCAGGCCGTAGCGGTTGCCACTGAGGGGACGCAGGATGCCCAGGCCGATCATTTCGTTGAGCAGGTTGATGGTATCATCAAGGGTGAGATGCGCGAAGATTTCCGGTTGAGCGCCAGCAGCTTCTTCGCGGAGTTGAACAGCCGTGAAGCCGGGAATCGCATCACGGGGTTTTTCGTGGAAGAGGTCGGCGAAGGTATAGGCCAGGTAATGGTAGCGGGCGTCGAGTTGCAGCGTCCAGTGGAAGCGTTCAACCATGAACTGGCGGAAATTTTCGTCGCGGGAAATCTCCTCAATGTCCGTTTCCGTAATGGTAAATGGAGGTGTTTCCTGACTGCGTTGGCGAAGCCGCATGAGGAGGCGGCTGCCGAATTGCTGGAGCATGCTGGGATAGAAGTTGCAGTAGCTGAGGATGCGGCTTGGGAGGTCAGGTGTCTCGAAATGGTAACCGAGGCCGGCAAGAGGGACGACAAGCATGGACCAGGCTTCCATCCATTCATCCTGTTCGGTGAATGCACCGATGTTGATGGGGTCGCCGAGATGGGCGAGCGGGTGGTTGATCTGGCGGGTGGTACGCTGGACGTTGTGCAGGCCGGCAAAGACGACTTTGAAGTGCCGCTGGGTGCGGTCCATGATGCTTTTGAGGATACGGGCTTCGGCGAAGTCGTGGGCGCTGTCGCGTTCGAGAAAACGGTCGCCTTCGTCGAGGAGAAGCAGGAGGCGGCGTTCGGAGCGGGTGTTGAGCCAGTGGATGACGGCTTCCTCGATGCGTGTGCCAGCACCGGGACGGTCAGCCGGTTTACGAATGCGTCCGCCGGTCAAATGGGAGGAGGCTTCGATGGCGGAGAGACTGTCGGCGAAGGAGGGGAGTTGTTTGAAGCGTTCTTCGAGTGTGCGCCAGATTTCGGCAGGTTCGGAGCGGGAGCCAAAGCCGGCGGCGAGCAGGTCAATCCAGATGGAGTATTGCTCGTTGGCGGGTTGATGGGCGCGGCGCTCGACTTCACGCAGGAGCGCGGACTTGCCGAGTTGGCGGCCTCCGAAGACGAAGCAGCGTTGTTCATCGTAGTTGGTAAGGGAGGCGAGTGCTTCGCGGCGTCCGAAAAACATTTCGGGCGGGACGAAGCTGGTGGTGGGGACGAAAGGGTTGGCCCATGTCCACGGGATTGTGATTTGAAAGAAATGCGCGAGTCGTCGGTTAGGGTTGCCGAGCAGATGCGCGACGATGAGGTCGTCTATGATGAGGGCGCGTATTTCCTTGGCACGACAGAGGCGGGCAAATGCCGGACGTTGTTCGAAGCGTCCGGAGAGCAGGAAAATAACGATGTCGCCATCTTGTCGTTGGAGTTTCTGGTCGCGGAAAAGCGAGGCGAGTTGTTCGGGTTGCTGGTTGCCTGCAGGACGGACCAGGAGCATCCGCCCGGCGGCGGAAGAACCGAATTGGGGGATTGGACAAATGTCCCGGTCAATGGTGGGCGCTGTCTCGACGCGAGCTATCGACAGATTGCCGCCTTCCTGTCTGACTGCGACATGGCTGACCGCGAAGCCGATGTCGTGGAGGAAAGCATCAACCGGTTCAGAGCGCATCGGTTGGTGTGTGGCACGGAGTTCGCTCCAGACGTCGAGGAGGTGACGTGTTGTCTCGTGTTGCTCCGGTGTTTGTGCGGCAAACTCCATGCCGGCATAACGGGCGCGCCCGCGTACTGCTGTTTGCAGGCCGCGAAATCCGTTATCGGATTGATAGGCTCCGGAGAGATTTTCGATGTACCTGGCAGGATGGTTTTCTGTTTCGTCGCAGGGAAGGGTGGGCAGTGGTTGTCCTTTGGCGACGCGATTGAGATACTCTCGCGCGGTGGCAAGATCGCCGCTGCGGATGAGGGAGAACAGGCGTTGTTTTTCGTTTTCCGGCATGGGATGGGGAAGCCCATTGATGTCGGTGCGCAGTTTTTCGGCCTCTTTTTCCGTATCCAGCCTGATGCCGTCGAGGATGCTCTGGATCTGTTTTTGCTGGAGGTGGTAGTCTTCGGTCTCGTCGCGGCGTTTTTCAATGTCGGTAAGTTCGTGGATTTTTTCATCGGCCACGGAATCGGCCATAACGAGCAGAATGCGGGCGTTGGTGACGGCGTGTCTGGCCTTGCGGAGGGCGTCGGCAACTGTTTTCCGGGCGCGGGCGGCTTCCTGGTCGAGACGGACCTCCGCTTGTTCGCGCTGATCGGATGAGAGTTCCGAACTCAATGCATTGAGAATGATCCGGGCATTGCCAATGTCCCCGCTCCGGCATCGTTTTTCAAAGGCGTCGTTTAGTGTGTCCATGTGCCCGGTGCGAGCCATCGCCTCCAGCCGGATACGGGTTTCGGAAGGAGCGGATGCCATGTCTTTGGTATCCGAATACAGGAGAAGCCCGGGCGTGCAAAGGCGTGCCAGGTGCCGGCAGAGAAAAGCATCGTGGTTTCGGGATTCCCAAGGCGTGGTAGTATCAAAGAGGCTCAGTATTTCCCGGATCGCTGCCAACGAGGCTTTATGTGCGAGTTGCGGGAGGCAACCGGAGGTGTGACTGACGGATTGTTTTTCCAAAACACCAGGTGCTTCCGCTTCCTTGAGACGAGGGATCATGTCTTCTTTCAGCCTGCCAACACGGGCAATGGTGTGTTGGTCTCCGGTAGGCTTTTTTTCCGCGTAGCGGAGCAATTCCTCACACTCTTTTGCGAACTCGGCAATGTGATGTAGCAACTGGTCAAGTGGTCTGGCTTCAAGGGGCGCAAGATGTCCGGAGCCGCTTTCGCGGGTCATACGATCGACGAGACGGGTGGCTCTTGTGCGATCTTGCAACTCGGCAATCATCTGGCGGATTATCTCTTTGGGCCAGGAAGACGGCGCTCCCTGCATTTTGAGAGATAACGAATGGAGATACCCGCCGTTCCTGTTCAGTTGTTTCCATGCCTTGAATCCGATGATTCTTTGATTCCGGGCAAGTTCACAAGCGCGAGAGATGCCTTGCTGGCGTTTGTGGAGTCCGTTGTTCCACTCGGCGACGGAGGCACCGCCTCGAATGATATCGGGAGAACAATAATTGACACTGTTCAGGAATTCCAGGGTGAGACGGGTTGGGTCTTTGAGCGCTTCGGGGAGTTGGGGAACGGGAATGGCCCGGAATAACGCAGTGGCTTCGGGCGCAAAATCGATGAGGGCGGGCAGAAAAAGCGCGGACCAGGCAAGCAGGGTGTCGTGTTGTGTTTGTGGCATCCAGCCGCCATCGGCAACGTCACGGAAGCACGTGCGCAGTTGGTCGGCGAGTTTATCGTCGGGGTTGCGCAACCAGGGCTGCCAGACGAGCGCTTGCCAGAGGCCGTGCGGCATGAGGAGCGAGCGCTCTTCTTCCGGCAGGTGCGCGACAAGGTCAGGTACCAGAAGGCGTTCAGCGTCGGGTTTTCCCGTGAAGAGCGTCAGTAGATCGGCGTCGCAGGTGAGCGTGGCGCCAGACATGGCAGGTGATGCCGCGGGAGCAGGAGCAGCGGATACGATTGGTGGTTGGACAGGAGTTGATGGAGGCAGACTATCAGGGAGCGGCCTGGGCATCGTCCGGGAATCGACAGGATCAGCCGGAACTGCGTTCGTCGTGGGGACGTCCGGGCATGGGATGGATGCAGGGGCCGCCGCAGGAGGGGGCGGGACGGAGGCCGGTTCTGGTTGCGGAGACCAGGCCCGGGGAGTGTCTGTTTTTCCCGATACAGGTTGGGACTGATCCGGTGTTTCGGGAGCGACGTTGGGCGTTGCGTCCGGAGCAGGAGGAATCTGCCCGGCGGAAACGGATGGAGAAACTGACGGGGAGACGGGGAGTGGGGAAATGGCGACGACGGCGGCAACAGGGGACGAAAAACGCACGCGTTCCCAACCGTTGTCCAATTCTTCAAGGAGATTGGCCAAGGAGGGGAGCATGCTGCCGCGAAGGTGCTCCAGCAGTGTTTCCAGACTGGCGGCCGGAAGCGCCAGAGTGCTGCGGAACCATTCGCGTCCATCGCCATCACCGGAAAGCTCAGGAGGAGCATCCTGTTCCTGGCATTTGTTGAGTTCAGCAATAGCTGTTGCGCGGGCACGTTCTGCATCAGCGCGGCGGCGCGCGGCTTTGATGCCGAAATCGGTGATGCTTTCCAGAACGTCGATAATGGAACGCAGGCGAGCCCGAAGCGTTTCGGCGCGGGATGTTTTTTCAGCCAGCGCGTCGAGCTGGACAAAGTGCGCTTTCAACTCGTCGGCATTCTGCCAGTCGGGCACCGGGACGTTGGCACGGCGGGCAGTGCTTTCAAGCAGAGCACGAAGGTGTTTGCCGTGTTCGATGGCACCGGCAATTCCGTCCCGAACGAGTTGTTCCGTATCCGCAAACTGGAGCCGTTTGATGGCGCGAATGTCGGCCAGACATTTTTCTATATCGGCGAGGTGCCGGTCGATGGCGGCAAAGTGTGCGGCTGGAGTGTCGTCTGTCTCGACAATGAGGGAATGGTCAGACAGGGCAGCGGGTTCGTTTGGCATGGACGGGGAGGGGGAGGGGGAGGGGGAGGGGGG
>JAISAX010000059.1 GCA_031266495.1 Opitutaceae bacterium | reverse complement strand
TGCCACCACCACTTCCGACTCCCCCCCCCCAGCCCAGCTCGCCCCGCGAACATTCGCTGGCCAACCGCGCCCGTCCGGATTACGGTCCGTGCTTCTCCAATGAAACTCACCGACTATCGCCTCTTTGGCCGCACCGGCATCAAGGTGTCGCCGCTCACACTCGGCTGCATGATGTTTGGCGGCCGCACCGAACTCGACGATTCCATCCGGATCATCGACCGCGCCATCGACGCGGGTATCAACATCCTCGATACGGCCAACGTCTATTCGCGCGGCCGCAGCGAGGAATTCACCGGCGAGGCGCTCAAGCGCAACGGCAAGCGCGGACAGATCTTCCTCGCCACCAAGGTTCATGGCGCGATGGACGACACCGACCCCAACTGCCAGGGCAATTCCCGCCGCCACATCATCCAGCAATGCGAGGCCAGCCTGCGCCGCCTGCAAACCGACTATATCGACCTTTACCAGATCCACCGCCCGCGTCCCGACACGGCCATCGACGAAACGCTCCGCGCGCTCGACGACCTCGTCCGCGCCGGCAAAATCCGCTACACCGGCACGACGACCTTTGCCGCCTGGCAAGTCGTGGAATCGCTCTGGGCGAGCAAGGAACTCGGCCTCGGTCGCTTCATTTCCGAACAGCCGCCCTACAACCTTCTCGACCGCCGCATCGAGCGCGAACTGATCCCGGCGGCCCGCACCTTTGGCCTCGCGCTCATCCCGTGGAGCCCGATCGGCGGCGGCATCCTCTCCGGCAAATACCGGCGCGGCCAGCCCGTGCCGGTCGATTCGCGCTACGCCAACCCGAACCCGATCCAGGCCAGGCGGTTCACCGAACGCGTTTACGATGTCATCGAGCCGCTGTCCGCGCTCGCCGCCGGCAAGGGTGTGACGCTCGCCCAACTCGCGCTCGCCTGGACCGTTCACCAGCCCGGCATCACCAGTCCGATCATCGGCCCGCGCACCCTCGAACAACTCGAAGACAATCTCGGCGCCCTCGCCGTCACCTTTACCGAAGACGAGTTGCGCCAGATCGACGGAATCATCCCGCCCGGCACGCACGTCGCGCCCTTCTACGAAGCCGACTTCGGCCCGCATCCGCATCGCTGGTGACTGAAGTTGGGCAGTGCCTCCCCCCCCCTCCCAAGGGCTTCGCTTGCGAAGCCCGCGAGGACCTGACGCAACGGGAGATACCGCCAATTCTGTCCGCATGGCACGGGCGTCCGTTTCCGCGTGGCGCGGGCGTCTCGCCCGCCGACGGCGAAGCCGCCGTTCCGATATGGCACGGGCTTCCAGCCCGTGGACGGCGCAAAGCGCCGCCGGGCTGAAAGGCGAAGGGGTGAAGAGACCAGGCGCGAACTTTCCCCGACAACAAACGAGAGTTCCCCGACAAAGAGCGAGAGTTTTGCGGCAAAGCCCGTACAAATCACGACGAAGTTTGAGCGCCGGGAGTCGCCAGGAAGCTGGCCCCCCCGGCACAAACCCACCACGACAGCACACACCACCCACACACCAACAACCCGTCAAAAAGACCTGTCAACATGATCCGCATAACAAGCCGCAAATGGTTTCCCAAAGCCCGGAACGCACAACTCCAGTGGGCCGCCAATCACATCATCGGACTGGAAAAACTCGGAGAAAGCGTCTTCGGCATCCAAGCCAGCTTCATCACCGCCATGCGCAAGACGCTGACGCAAATCAACGCCTTCATCGGTTACCACGACCAGGCCGAGGAACTCGGGCGCGAGTACACGCAAATCATCGACCGCATCCTCTGGGACGCCGACGGCAAACCCATCCAGACCCCCCCCCCTCCCCGGAATCGTTCTCGATCTCCAGCCCGTTCCCGTTCCCGTTCTCCAAACGAACCGGAACCGGAGGACGAGGACGAGCCGGAGGAAAATCAAAACCGGTGATACCCCTCGCGGAACTCCCTTGGAGCCAGCCCGTACACCCGCTTGAAGACCCGCGAAAAATGATACGGGTCAGCAAACCCCACCTCCACGCCGATCTCCTTCAACGGCGCCCCCGACGACACCAGCCGATCCGCCGCGCGATTCATTTTCAACCGCACCAACATCCGGTACGGACTCTCGCTATCGTAACGCCGGAACAACCGCGACATATAAGCGGTATCCAGATGGCAAGCCCTGGCCAACTCCCCCGCGCTCGCCAACTGCCGGAAGTTTTTTCGCAACGCCGCCCGGCACCGCTCGAACGCCACCAGCGAAGCCGCCCCCGCCCCCGCGCCCGCGCCCCCCACCGGCCGCAGAGGATTCGCCAAGGCATGCCGCACGATCAACTCCGCCAGCAACGAACAAATCCGCGGCGACTCCGGCCCCGCCAGCTCCCCCGCGCCCAACAACAACTCGAACCACTCCTGGAAGACATCGGCCCGCGCCACCCGGAGCACCCCCGCCCTCTGCAACCCCGCCACGAGACCCGGAGCACCCCGCCCCGAAAGATCCACAACATACTTCACCAACGGATCCCCCGGATCACTGCAAAACCAGTGAGGCAACCCCCCCCCGTAACTGAACAACGCCCCCCGGCAAAGCCGCACCTGCCTCCCCGGAAGATTCAGCCACCCCCTGCCACCACAGACAAACTCGACCGCCTGAAACGGAAAAAACGACCTCTCCACCACATAATCCCCCGCGCACTGCTCCCACCCCCCGCCCGGCACGCCCACCCCCGGGGGACGCGGCGGGCGCAAATCCGCGGATAAAGGGCGAGGGCGCGCGTGCCCGGGCGAACT
>JAISAX010000030.1 GCA_031266495.1 Opitutaceae bacterium | reverse complement strand
CAGGGGAGGCGCTCGATGGTGGTGGTATCCAGGCGGCGGTTGAGTGCGCGCAGGGCGAGCAGGCGGTTGGCGCGCGAGGAGTGGTGAGTCGTGGGCGTGGGAGCGTAGTGCGAGCCCATGCCGCCGAAGGAGAGTTTGTTGCGAATGAACCAGCGGGCGGCGCGCTGGATCTCGGTGAGGCCGGGTTGCGAGGGGTAATCGGCGAATTCCTGGCGGGAGTTGAGGACGAATTCGAGTTCGTCCAGGAGGGGGTCGAGGTGGTATTTTACCTGACGGTAAAAGGAGATTAACTCGCCGTTAATATCGTTGATGACTTCTGTCGGCGATTCCGGCTTGGCGAGGAAGAGGGCCATGCCGCCACCGAAGACTTCACAATATAGATTGTGCTTCGGGATGAGGGGAAGCAGGTAGCGGAGGAGGCGCGTCTTTCCGCCGGGCCACGCGATGACGGGGCGGGGTTTGGGCAGGTTTGGCGCGATGAGGTCTGTGGTGTCTTCGAGCATGGCGGGCGACGGGTTTCGACGGGAATCGACAGGGTGGATACGGCTAGACGCCGTCTTGCTGGTGGCGGGTGAAGTGGCGGGGGCGGGCGCTGATCAGGGGGACGGTGACGGTGGCCTGGACGGTGGGCGCGGGTTCGGGATCGTCGGGGGCCTCGACGGTGATTTCACCTCGCGCGATGCGTTCGAGGAAACGGATGTCCTGCCGGATGGCTTCGCCGTCGTCTTCGGAGGGTTTTAAGGCGTCCATGATGTTGATGCGTTGCAGCCCTTCGCGGATGATGAAGCGGAGGGCGAGGGATTTGAGGGAGGGGGGGATTTTGCTCCTGGTGGCGGAGAGGGTCGTGCGGCCTCCGGCGGCGATTTCCATGCGGATGCGGTCCGTCACCGATGCGATGATCTCGGGCAGGGGGTTTTGTTGATCTTCACCCAGCGCGGCAGTGCCGAGCGCGGACACGAAGGCGGCGGCTTTCGCGGTGTCGAGCATGGCAGGCGTGATCGTTATCCAGGGCGTTGGCATTTTTTATTAATTAAGAATTAAGAATTAAAAATTAAGAATTGAACTCCGGATACATGTGAGGGGGGACGGCCGGGGGCTCCACGCTTCCTTCGCGTGGAGGGCTCCCCGGCTTGAGGGAGACACGGGGGGACTTATTTTTTCGTCGCAGGTTTTTTCCCGGCGGGCGGCTCGTCCGTTTTCTCGGCAGGTGGCGCGGCAACGGGCTCCGCTTGCTTGAAGCGGAGGGCGGCGTCGAGGACGGGGCCGGATTCGAGGTCGATGGTCTCGCCTTCGGGGATGATTTTCCCGCTGACAGGGAGACCGCGTTTGTCGATGATCTTGATTTTCACGATGTAGTTTATTTGTGGTTACGGGTGTGGATGGGCCGGGAGCGGGCGGGACGCCCGCGCCACGGTTAGCCGAGGACGTCTTCGAGGAGGTAGATGAAGTCCTTGCCGGTGAGTTTTTCGTCGGTGTGGTGGTTGGTGCGGTGGACGTCGGACTTGATCGTCTCGTCGCGGTAGGTCTCGACGTAGGAGCCGGCGACGTCGCCGCCGCTTTCCTCGGTCCAGAGGAAGGTGCGGGCGGCGTTGGGGGCCTCGAGGTCCTGGGTGTCGTCGCTGACGGAGAGGACGACGTCGTCGCCCCAGAGGTAGTTGATGCTCATGGTCCGGCCTTCGGCGGCGGTGTTGGTCTTGCCGCCGGCGATGAGGACGCGCTCGATTTCGAAGGCGGTGCGGAGCATTTCTTCGGTGATGGGGCCGTTGTAGGTGGGGAAGAGCTGGCGGATTTTCGGGTGCAGCGTGAGCTTGTCCGCCACCGTGCGCGAGAGGGTCAGCGTGTTGGGGCGCAGGCCGCTTTCGATGTCGATGACGCGGACGGCGGCCTTGACGTCGGCGAGGGGATCGGAGGTGGCGTAGACATCCCACTTGGTCGCCGGACTGGCGCGATGGGTGACTCCGGGGCCGGTGATGAGGTCGTGCACGCGGGTCTCGTGGTTGACGAGGATGGTGTGCGCGTTGCGGCGGATGGCGGCGCGGTCGGCGTCGATTTGCTTCGCGTATTTTTTGCGGGTCTCGTCGGCGACGGGCACCTCGTGTCCGTAGTCTTTTGTCGCATACTTGTCGTCGCTGATCGACGGCACGCTGCGCTGGTAGGGGGTGCCGGGGGCGCGCTGGCGCAGAGTGGGCACGTTGAGGAGGTTCTCCCTTCCGAAGACGGGATAGGTGGCGCTCTGCTCGGCCGTGCGGAAGAGGGGCGCGAGCTTGAGGCCGACAAAGTCCTCGGGCTTGACGAAGTAGCCGTTGAACAGGGCCGTGAGGACGGGATTGAAGGTGGCGGTGGATTTCATTTTAATGACTAATTACTAATTACTAATTACTAATGACGGATTGGATACGGGTGGCGGTCAGGTTTCGATGACGGGGGGGGGGAGGGATTCGACGAAGGTGATCACCTCGATCACGTCGCCGGCGGCGCCGGCGGCGGGCGGGGCAATCTTGATGCCGAGGGAGCGGTCGCCGGCAGCGGCGGGCACCACGCGGCCGGTGTCGTCGCAGGTGACTCGGTCGCCGGGCGTGACCGGCGCGCCTTGCACCATGCGTGCGGTGCCGGGAGCGTTGAGCAGCCGGACGGTGAGCGCGGTGTCCTCCGGCGAGAGGCGGGACACAAAGGTGCCGATGGCGGGCACGGTGTCGTCGCAGATCATTGCCTGGCCGTTGGCGGAGATGCCGACCAGATGATCTTCCTTGTTGGTGAACGCGGCGGCGACTGCCGCCTCGAGCGTGATGGTTGGCCCTTCCTGGGCGGTGATTTTTTGACTCATGGATTTGAGAATTTCAGGTTGTGGATTGCGGATTGGCGCGAGTTGTAGTTGTTTTTCTGTTACTACATTATTCGCGACCGGTGAGGGCGGAGGAGTAGCTTTCGTAAAGGTCGTTGTCCTCGGCGGCCTTGAGGAAGGCGTCGTCGCGGGTGAGTTTGCCATCGGCTTTCATAAGCTCGTCCACGCGGTTGAGGAAGGGATGCTGATCGCCCTCGCCATCCGCTTTTTGGGCGGAGGCGGCCGCGCCTTTGCCGGGCTGGTGGATGGGCGTCTTCGTCGTGACTTCCGGGCGCTTGATGCCGCGCAGGAGGGCGGACGTGCCGGGGAAGTCGGACTCGAGGCGGTTTTTCCAGGCTTCGGCATGCCCTTCGGGAATCACGTCCTTGTTGGCGTCGAGTTCCTTGGTGACGGCGTCACCGAGGAGGACCTTGTGGTTTTTCTCCAGCTCGGTGAGCCGGTTTTGCAGAGGAGCGGCCTGGGCGGCTCCGTCCTTGAGCTTGCCGATGGCGGC
Source organism: Opitutaceae bacterium (assembly GCA_031266495.1). Next base: position 8,363 of record JAISAX010000030.1, on the reverse strand, counting down.
AATGATGGCGGCTTCGTCCGCGGTCTCGGGGAGGCCGAGGGAGAGCGCAATGGCTTTTGTATTCATGGCGGGTTGTTCGGTGGTTTTGCCGGTGTCGGCGGTTGATTCGGCCTCGCGGTTCCAGAATGGAACGAGGCCGTGGAGATTGGGTTTGTTGGTCAGGCCGGCATCATTGATGCGGAGGGGGCGGTAGATGCCTTCGGAGACTTTTTCACATTGGTGAGGGAACCAGACCGGGGAGATGTAGCGGTAACGACGGTTGCGGATCGCCGATTCGCCGACGTCGCTCCAGTTGGCCTGGAACCAGATGCCGTCCGCGCGGTTCTCCATCGCCGTGATCCAGCCGGATGCCTCGCTTTTTCTGGAGCGGTCATGCGAGAAGTGCTCGAAGTCGATCAGGGGACTGTATCCGGGATTGGCAGTACGGCGGTTGGCGAAATCGGCGACGATGGCTTCGCATGCCTTCGTGTCCAGGCGCTGGATGACGCGGCGCATCTTGCCGGACGCATCCTTGACGGGCAGGGGGTGATCCCCTGTCGCGACGATGTGGAACCAGCCGGCGGGAGTGAACTCGCCTTCGCGGTTGAGGAGCGGTGTCAGGATTTCGGTGTCGGGTGCGGGTTCGGTGGTCATTTGCTGGATGCTTTTAAAAGTCTTTAATTCAAACGTCGGGGCGGGTGTTTTCCCTGCTTCGGGAAAAGGGGCGCGCCGGAAAAACAGGTGCCGTGGATTGCGAGGAATGGCGTTGGGTCGCCCCGTCAACGGGGCGCACAGGACTGGATGGGGGGGGCGACGGGGGGCTTGACTCCGGCCTCCGGACGAGGGACGGTGGTGGTCTTGGTTGCAACCGCCGCACAAACACTGAACAACATGGTGCTCCGGCGTGTAGGGCACGGGGAATCACCCCGGTTCCCGCCTTCCTCGTAAGGCCGGTTGAGCGCCTCAACACCGCGAAGCCGGTTTTTTTGTGTCTGCTATTTTCCATCGTGGTAAACCGTGATGAGCCGCCAGCGGCGGTTGCCTTGTTTTCCAAGGATGCCGAGCCATCCGTTGTGCCGGATCTCGCGTTTGCCCGGGTCTGTCTGGCCCGTCTTTTTGTTGGTGGCCGGGCCGACAGTGCCCTTGGTGAGGAGGTCGGCGACGGCGCGGATGGTGGTTTCCTTGTGCTTGCCTTGCCAGTGGGCCGCGCCCCAGCCGCCCCGGTAGTCGGCATCCTTGTCGCCGCTGGTGCCGAGTCCGATGCTGACCTGGCCGAGTCCGGAAATCTCCATGACGTTGTGGACTTCGCCTTTGCGGCGGAGGGCTTCATGCACGGCGCGCACGACGCGCTCGCGGGCCTTGCCTTCGGCTTTGGAGTCGGAGGCTCCGCCGCCTTTGGGGGAAAACTGGCCGTCGTTGTCGCGCACGTATTTGCTTTCGTCCCACCCGGTGTCGCCGTGGCGGGGGGGGGCCATGTTGGCGAAAGGAGCGCCGGGATCCGAACCGGCGCGGGCTTCGGCTCCTTCGGCAAGGCCGGAGGCTAGGGCGGTGCCGATGATGGCGGCAAAGGCGTCCTCAAGGTCGGAGGTGGCGTCGTCGGAGAGGCATTGGCGGGCGAGTGCGGGGAGGTCGGCGCGGAGGGTTTCGGTGGCGGCACGGGCGGCGGCTTCGTCGTCGATGGACAGGAGGGCTTCGACGCGGACGCGTAGTGGGGCGAGCGCTACGCGCCGGGCTTCGGTGAGGAGGGTTTCGGCGCGGGCGAGGAAGAGGGCTTCGCGTCCGATGCCGGCGGCTGTCTCGCGGTTGGCGAAGGGAGCTTGCTGAATCGTCGGGCCCGTCGTGAGACCGGGGGTGGCCGGCTGTGGCTTCTTGCGGAGTTTCAGCCCCATTTTTTCCGAGATTTCGTTCTCGTCGGATTCGAGGCCGGCGTTGGCGAGCTTGACGAGCAGCTCGCCGAGCGCGCCGCGGTCCTCCCGGTCCACGGACGCCAGCTCGAAATAGGCGACTTGCGGGCGTCCGGGGAATTCCCGGGCCAGGAGGGGCTTGTCGATCTGTGTCTGCAGGTCGGCGGAGATGCCGGCGGCCTCGGCGGCGGCGATGGAGTCGAAGGCGGCTTCGTGCACCTTGGCCTGCTCGCTGTTGAGGCCGGTGGCGGCGGTGAGCATGGTGAGCAGGCCGCCGGTGCCGGCGAGCACCAGCTCCTCGCGCTGTTCGTCCTTGTGCTGCTTGAACGGTGTCTCGCCCTGGCCGCCGTGCGCCACGGTCTTGACGTCGGAGCCGGGGGGGAGCGCGCCGCGACTGTTGCCGGTGACTTTCTCGACCTGTGCGAGCCACGCCGCCACCTCCGTCGCCGGCGTATTTGGGCCGAGGATTCCGAAGACGGAGGGGATGCCGAAATCCTCCACGAACGCATCCCAGTCTTTCTGCGACATGTTTTTTCGCAGGAAGCAGACGACGGCGATTTCGTTGACGGGGTCGTCCAGTTCGCGAATGACGAAATCGGACGGGTCGATGATCGTGCCGCTGCTCCAGTTGCCTTGCGCGGTGGGGTCATAGACCCATGCCCAGGTCTGCGGGTGGCGCGTCCAGTGCCATTGCGGCACCGGCACGAGGCGTGTGAGGGGGAGGGCGGGGTTGTTGTCCTGCCAGCGTTTTTCGAGGTGGGAGAATCCCCGGAAGCTGGCGAGTGCCATAAACTCGAACACCTGCGGCAAGTTATCGATGCCGTTGTAGGTGGAGTGCAGATACTCCTGCTGCGCGTTGGCCTCGGAGGGTGTAATGCCGGCGGGCAGCTCGTCGGGGAGCTTGATGTCCCAGTCGAGCTTCTTGAGCGCGGAGGTGCGGCGCATCTTGAGGCCGCGCAGGGTGGCGTCGCGTTTCTCCACGGTGCGGTAGAGCCACTGCAGGTCGGCGTGTTCGCCGCGCTCGCCGGCCTCGAGCAGGCGCACGACCCTGGCCATGTCGAGCTTGCGCAGGGGATTGTAATAGTCGCGGGCGCGGTTGCGCTCGCGCTGGTGCACGGGCTGGCGGGCCTGCGCGGCGATGCGGAGCATTTCGGCGGCGACGGCCCGGGCGGAAGGAGGGGCGGAAGTTTTGCGTCTGGTTGCCATGTATTCAGCCTTCCATTGCATAATCGCGCTCTTCGGAGCGGTCGGAGCGGTCGCGGCCCCATGTCCGGATGTCTTCCAGCGCGCCGACGTAGCTGGCGTTTTTCCCGGCCTCATCGCTCAATGCGCCTGCCCAGCCGATGTCGCAGTGAGAGGCTTGATTGAGCTGGTTGGTGCCGGCCGTGAATACCCATTTTTTGCCAACAAAGGTCTTGCGCAGTGCAAAATAATCCGTGGCGACGTCGTCCCACTCCTTGTCACTGGACCAGCGTTTTTCGGCCGTGGCGAGGCGGTTCATGAGCGCGAAGCCGAGGTCGCTCTTGGACGAGGCGAAGTTCACGCCGGTGAAGCGGCCGAGGTAGTGCTTTTCCAGTTCCCAGCAAATCTTGGCGCCGAGGCCGGTCTTGTCTCCCGCGCCCCGGACCGCGACGACGCGATCCATGAACCAACGGGTGACGACGTCGTGAAAATCCCAGTCGTCGGTGCGGAAGGTGAGCAGCCCGGCTGCCGTGGACACAGCCGCCTCGATGCGGTCCACGTAGATGGCCGCCAGGTCGCCCTGGCCGCTGGCCGCCACGTCGTAACCGAGGGAATGGCGGGCGGTGGAGGCGAGGAGACGGGGGAATGCGCCGGTCAGGAATTCGTGGATACGCGCGTCGCGGGCGATTTTTGTCTCCGGACGGAATTCGCCGAAGAGGTCTTTTATTTGCGTGGCCTCCAGGTGGACGCGCTCGGCCTCGACCTCGACGCGGCACAGCTCGATGTTGGACCACGGCACAATGGCAGCGGTGCCACCTTTCGGATTGCACATGTAGGCTTCCTGGTAGGTGGCCTCGTCGCGGGCGCGCTTTTTGCAGTCCGCAATAAAACCCTCGCGGGTGAACGTGGTGCCGCGCGTCTCGTTGATCTTTTCCGCCAGGCCCATGCGCACGGCGTCCTCGATCGTCGTGAAATGGTGCGACCAGCCGCCTTTGCCGGCGCGCGCATCGAGCGCGATGCGATAGAAGAGGGTGTCGTTGCCGAAGTGGGATCCCCACATGGCGAGATCGAATCCCCACGTCACGCGGGCCTGCGCGACCTGATACAGTTCCTCGGCGCGCTGGTGGCGGGGAAACTCGTCGAGCCCGACGTCGCCGCCGTACACGAGCATGGCGTTGGGGTTGGAGGAAAACGCGAGGATGCGGCTCTTGTTGTCGAACGTGATGCGGGCGATCTTGATCTCCTCGGTGAAGCCGGTGTCCTTGCCGTCCAGAAATTTCGGCACCGTCACATCATCAATGCCGCTGCTGACGATGTGCCGGGTGAGGTTGTACACCTCGCAAAACTGCTTGCACGTCGCCATGTATTCCAGGGCCGAGGGCTGGTCGCGCGTGGCGAAGAGGTAGTCGCGGCTGGCGAAGCTCAGGCGCTTGCGCACGTTGAGGAATCCGTCCGCCCAGGTCGCGCCGATGCGGAAGGATTTTTCCCATATTTTCATCCGCTCTTCATCCTCGATCCAGTCGAGCTGATGGCGCAGAAAATAGCGCGACGACTCCCGGTCGGAGTCGAGTTTGCCGGGATTGATGAGGATGGACATGAGGAGAGTGAGGAAGAGAGCGGTCATGACGTTCTGGTTTTGATACCCATGACCTCGTCGATCAGGGCGACGGTCTGGGCGCGGATCTCGTCGGGAGATGCGGCGGCCTGCGTGGTGGTCTTGCGCAGCGCCTCGGCCTGCGAGCGCAGCTTCGCCTCGCGCTCTTCGCGCTCGGACGTGAGGCGGGCCACCTGCTCGTCGCGGAGCTTCAGGTCGGCCTCCAGTTTTGCCGCCCGCTGGTCGCCGGCGCGGGTGCGGGCAATGATTTTCGAATACGTGTCGCGCTCCTTCGCGGTGAGTCCGGCGGCTCCGGGTGTCATGAGCTCGTCGAAGACCGTTTCGCTGAGGCGCACCGAGGCGGCATCCGCCATCGACAACCCCTCCCGCGCAAACTCCGCCACCTGCCGGGCACGGTCCGCCTTGGCCTTGAGCCCGGCAATGTAGGGGTCGAGCACGTTGTCGCGGAAGGTGGTGGCCCCTGTGCGGGAGACGTCCACTCCGTATTTGCGCGCCTCGGCCTGGATGACGCACAGCTTCCGCCCGCCTTCGGTGCCAAAGAGCTTCTGGCACAGTTCGGCGACCTCGGCGGGCGTCAGTCCGGTTTCGATTTTGGTCGGCATTTTCAGGTTTTACCCGGCGGGCGGAAGAACAGGCCGCCCGCCGGGGTTTTCGCGTTATGGTTTCCAGAACCCGGCTGCGGATCGCAGCCGGAAGGGTGTGGCGGAGGATCAGGCGAGGCCCTCCTCCTCCAGGTAGGAGACGCCGGTGTCGGTGATCTGCCAGCGGCGCGCGGCGGGGCTGATGAGCTTGTCCTTGAGGCGGGCGAGGCCGTTGCGGGACAGATAGTCCAGCTCGCGGGCGACGGCTTCCTCGTCGTCGTCATAGCCCCGCGACGACACAAGCTGGTTGATGGCAGGGAGCGCCATGCTGAGGGGCCGGACGGCGAGCAGGGCGACAAGGATCGTCTGGCGGTATTTTTCTCGGAGTTCGGGTGTCATGGGTGGGTGGATTGCAGTGGGCGGATTGGCGGAATGCGGCGGATGGCTACGGTTTGGGTAGTCTTTGGAGGACTACGGTGAGTTTCTGGTCGATCTGGGCGAGGGCGGCGTCCGTGTGCTTTTCTCCTTTTTCGAGTGAGGTTATGCGGCTGTCCTGCCGGGACATTTGTTCGTGGATCTTTTCCCTTGAGCGGGTGGCGGCGGTGAGGCGTTCGTCCACGACTTTCTGATCACGGTCGTAGTCGGAGCGGAGGACGCCGTCGTCTTCCGTCCGCACGCGGAGGGGTTCCTTGAGGGGCTTTTCACGGAGCTTTTTTATGGCCACAGCAAGGCTGGCCAAAAATAAGAGGCAGGCGAGCCAGGTGGCGAGTCCGTCAGGCACGGCGTAGGGCGAGGTTTGGGCGAGGTGGGAGATCATACAAAAATGGCGATGAGGAGCCAGGCGAGCCAGGTGGCAGACATGCCGGTGATGGCGTTGGTCGCCGCAAGGGCGGTCCAGATGCCTTCGGACTTCAGGAGCAATCCGTCCACGAGCCATATGCACACAAAGCAGACCACGATGAGCGCGCTGATGGAGAGCGGCACTCTGGCGGAGAGGGTGATGGAGATGGCGGCGAGGATCATTTTGGCTTGTTGCGGAGGCGGGCGGCCTCGTCTTCGAGGTCGGTGATGCGGCGGGCGAGGCGGAGTTCTGTCGTGTTGCGCTCCGCCATGTAGGCGGGGCTGACGAGCTGGAGCGGTGTGGCGAGGGTGACGGTGCGGGCGAGGGACGCGGCGGGAGAGGCGGAATATGCGGGAGGGGCGGGTTGTAGTTCGTTGACCGCTACGGCGTGGATTTGCGCGGCGGCGGTGTCGTCGGGGAGGGTGATGGTGGTGCCGGCGGGGAGCTGGAGGCGGTAGCTATTGGCCAGGGGCATCCCCGTCACGGGGATCACGCTCGGCGTCGAAGAGGTATGCGCACAGCTGGCGACGCAGAGCATCAGCGGCAGCATAGTCGCCTGCTGACTCCAGTGCCGCAATCCGCGCCTCCAGCTCGCGGTACTCCGCCGCGCGGGCGTCGGCCCGCTCGGCTGGCGTGGGTTGCTTGTAGTGCTGCCAGACGAGCGTGCCGAGTGTGGCAAGCGCTGTGAGCAGGGTGGCAATGGCTCCGATGGTTTCCACATTTGCGACTGGGTTTTTCGGGTGATGACGGGTTGCGGCGGGAGGCGGCGGGAGGCGGCGGGAGGTCAGGTGAGCTTTTTTACGAGGGCGGCGACGACCGGGCCGACGTCGTAGCGTTCGGTGACTTCCTGGACCTTGGCCTTGATCTTCTTTTCCTGGTCGGCGACGGCTGGGATTTTTGATGCTTCCTCAATGGCCATCACAAGGGAGGCGCTGACTTTTTGTGCGGTGCTCGCCTGCTGGTTTTTCCAGATGGCAATCGCTCCCGTGAGGAGCGCGATCACGGAGCTGAACAGGCTGGGAGAGAGATACCACGGAGTGGCATCGGCGGCGGTGGCTGCCGGGGTGGCGGCGGCGGCGTCCTGCGCAAGTGCGTGGGGCGCGATGGCGAGCAGCGTGGCAAGGGCCACGACGGCAAGTATCCAATGGTGGATTACGGTGGTGGTTTTCATGGCGGTGACAAAAATGGGTGGATGGGTGGGTGGGTGGGAACGGGTGGCTGATCAGCGGGCGCGGGGGATTTCGTTGTCGGTGCTAAGCAGGAGGACGGGGGTCTTTGTCTTCACCCAGACTTGCTGCTCCTTGTAGTGCTTGGCGGGGATGTTCTCGATGGCGTCGCCCATCGTTTCGGCGGGGGACATCCGGCCTTTTTTCGTGGTGTTGAACTCCCAGGCGGCTTTGTGGATGCGCTCCTGCGTGGTGAGCGCGCTTTCGTTTTCCGGGATTTGCAGCACCCAGCCGGTGAGGTCGTTTTGCGGAAGCGTGCCCTCGGGATCGCTGATCAGGATGCACCACTGCTTCTTGACCGGTGGCGGATTTTCGTCTTCGGCCTCGGGTGGCACGAGCTGGTTGATGTCACCCATAATGCGGCGCATGAGCGCGGGGCTGATCTCGTTCTTCTTGAGAACGTCGGCGATTTTGTTGACTTCGATTTTTGGCATGGCGAGTGAAGGGCTTGTATTTGAGAAAATGCTACAGGATGGAGCCGGGAGGCTTGAGCACGGGACGGCGGGCGCGTGCCAACATCCGCTGCAGTGCCCGGCATCGCCGGATGCGTCGGGATGCGCAACGCGCGAACTCCTCGCGCATAGGCAGTGATTCGGCGGCAGCCGTCGCGTCGGCGAAGTAGCTGATGTCGTCGGCCAGCATGGCCAACCGGATACGGCAGATGCGGAGGAAGTGTTTCACAGGATGCCTCCTGATGGTTTGAGAACGGGGGCGTGGGAGTCGGCGTTGATCGCTGCCCGGCGGCGGAGGGCGCGGAGGCCGCCCAGCGACGCAAGGTGATAGTGCGCCGTCCAGAATGCCACCCCGTGGCGGGCGGCCAGCGTGGCGATCGTCTCGGTCGAGCCGGCGGCGACTTCGCGCTCGATGGCCATGAGCGCGGCGTGGATGGCTGCTCGTTTTCTCTGCACGCGGGTCTGTGGCCGTCCGATGCCGAGTTCCAGCGTGAGGGAATAATAGGCGTTCGGGGAGATGCCGTGGCGTCCGCACAGCGTGGCGATTGTCTCGGGCGAGCCGGCGGCGATTTCCGCCGCGATG
>JAISAX010000023.1 GCA_031266495.1 Opitutaceae bacterium | reverse complement strand
GCGGCCGGCCCGGTCGCCCATGTCGCTGAAAGCCGGACTTCGGCCCCCCCTCTCCCGAATCTGAAAACTCCCCCTCCCCCCCCCCCCCCATTCCCATCGTTCGGAAACATTTACAGGATTTTTCAGATTTTTCTTGATAGATGTATTTTTTAAAGACAATCATGCTTCTGTTCCCGTTTTTCCATGACGATCTTCCCCGAAAATCACCCTGCAATCATCGATTCCGCGCCGCCGCCGCCGTCCGGCAGTTTCTGCCGCGCGATGGAAGATTGCCTGCCTGCCCTGAACCGGAGGATTTGTTGATGATCATGGATTCCTCCACCGAACTCCCGAATATCGACGAGGCCACCCGCTATCAGGCGGCCAAGAATCTGCTGCGCCGCAAGATTCTGGGCGGCGAAGTCGGCCACGGCGAACAACTGCAGCCCGAACTCGAACTGTGCCGCGAGATCAAGCTCTCGCGCACCACCGTGCGCAAGGCCATCGCCGATCTCGTCCACGAAGGCCTGCTCGTGCGTTATCGCGGACGCGGCACATTTGTGAACATCCGCCGTTCACCCGTGCAGAAAAAACTGCTCGCCCTGCTCCTCTGCCAGAACGTCAACATTTCCGGCGCCTACGATCTGCTGGCCCAGGGCGCGCGCCAGGCCGCCTCGAAACTCGGTTACCAGCTTCTCCTCGCCAACTCGCGAAACGATGAGCAGGCCGCGCTCTCGCAGGCGATCATGCTCAACGAACACAAAGCCGCCGGCACGATCGTTGTGCCTATCCAGACGCCTCCTCCGGGTGACGCCACCGAACAGGTCATCCGGTCTCTCGTCCGTTCCGGGCAGAAAGTGATCATGGCCGACGGGCACTCGGACAGCGACGAGGTGCCCAGCATATGCAGCCAGAACCGCGAGGCGATGCACACCCTCGCCAGCCATCTGATTGCCCGCGGCCACCGCCGCATCGCCTTCCTCACGAGTTACCGCGTCGAGGCCGTCCAGGAACGCGAAGACGGTTTCAAGCAGGCGATGGCGGAACACGGACTGAAAATTCTCCCGGAATATTTTCTCGAAGTCGGCAGCCGTGACCCCGCGTGCCAGGGCATCCAGGAAGTCGATGTCTTTATGGCCATGCGCAAACGCCCGCAGGCGATTCTGTGCCTGCATGACCTGATCGCGCTCAACGTCATCCGGCGCTGTGAAGAACGCGGCTGGAGCGTGCCAGGCGATGTGGCGGTCACCGGTTTTGATGATCTCCCGCAATCGGCAAAATCGAATCCACCGCTCACCACCATGCACCAGCCGCTCAAGGAGATCGGCACCCGCGCAGTCGAATTGCTCGTCCAGTGCCTTCGCGGAGAGCCGCTGCCCATCCTTCATGAACGCCTGCCCTGCCGGCTGATTGTCCGCCAGTCCTGCGCCGCCTCCGCCTGACGCCCCGAATCCTCGCGCTCTTCCCCCCTCCCTCCCCCCCCCCCGGCCCTCTCGCCCACACACACCACACCTCCCGTCGCTGTCCCGTATTCAACTCCGTAAATGTACATATTCATTTGCCTCCCTAATGTCATCGAATCGCATGTCCAACCGATAGCCCAAACCCGTCAAATCCACATCATCATGAAAACGAAAAAAACACCCAAACACCTCGCAAGCCTCCTCGCCTTGCTCGCCTCCGGTCTCTGGCTGACCGTCGCCAACGCTCAAACCATCCTCGATTCGGGCACCATGCTACTGGAAAACGGCCGTAACGTCACGATCGGCGAGACGACCGGAATCTACCAAGGCACCGTCACCGGCATCGGCGGTAATCTGACCGGTGCGGCGTGGGATGGCTCCGCCACATATTACCGTTTTGGCGCCAGCTTTGCGGCTAACTACAATACCACCACCCTGTGGCGTTTCAATGACAGCAGTGGGCTGGGCATCGGCGCCATCGCAAACACCGCCGGGGCGGAAACCCTCGTCAACAGCGCGGAGCTTCGCCTGACTTCGGGACAAAGCGCGACCACCGGAGGCATTTTTTATGTCGCACCGATTATCGATGACTGGACGCAAGCGCCCGCATCGGGTGCCGACGCGCCCTTGCCCGCCATCGACACCAGCAGAGCTGTCAGCGCGAATATCGCCTCGTTCACCTCGGGAACGCAGTTCACCTTTGATGTCACCAGTATCGTACAAGCGTGGATCAGCGGAGAACTGGTCAACTACGGCTTCGCCATCTATACACTCAACATCGGAACCAACAAGGATTCCGATCCGGGTTCTTTTGTCTCCCAGGTGCATAACGAATACCGTGGCAATCTCGGACAGAGACCGCAGTTATTTATTGACTACACGACCTACGCCATCCCCGAACCCGCCACATTCGTCATCCTCTTCGCCTCGGCTGCCATTGCGTTTGCCGCTCTCCGCCGTTTCCGTTCCCGCTCCTGACTCACCTTTCCTCCCCTGTGCGTCCCCCCCCCTCCCGCCTCGCCCGTCAAAAGGCGGGGCGGGAGGGGAAATTTCGCCTCCCTCCCCCCCCCCCTGCCCCGCTTTCTGTTTCTCCAATCCGAATCACAGTCATCCTTTCCCTGCAAACATCTCACCATGAAAAATCGCATCACTATATTATCCCGCCTGACGGCAGCGCTCTTCTTGACGACCATCATCACCGCCGCCGTTCCAACCTTCGCGCAGACCGCTCCCGCCGCTCCCGCCGGTAACATCGCGCAACTCAACCGCCTCGTCGAAGAACCCGAAAAACCCTACCGTCACCAACTCTTTTACGACGGTCTCAATATCGATCCCGCCACCAACTACAACGTCACCTTCCGGGCCAAGGCTTCCGCGCCCACGCGCCTCGCCGTATCGACAAACAACAGCCAACCCCCCTGGGCCTTTTTCGGCGTGCGCGAAAACCTCGAACTCGGCACCACCTGGGAACTCCACACCCTCCCCTTTCGCGGAGCCGGAGCCATCCCCAACGCCTCCCGCCTGAACTTCAATTTCGGCAATGCCGACGCCGTCAAAATCTGGCTCGCCGATGTCGCCATCACCCCCGCAGGCGGCGGCGCCAACGTGCTTCCCGACGGCCAGTTCACCGGAAAACTCGGCGACTGGAAAACCCGTGGTGGCGCCTGGGTGCCCGAAGGCGCGCAGACCGGCGTCTATGAAGTCACCATTATTCCTGCCGCCGACAGCGCGACTGCGGCAACGACTGCAGCCGCAGCCGCAACCACAACCGCACCCGCGCCCGTTCCCACCGCTGTTGCCACGGCCACCGCCACCGCCGTTGCCAACAAAAACGCCCCCGCTGGCAACGCCGTGCAACTCGACCGCCTCGTCGAAGAACCCGAAAAACCCTACCGTCACCAACTCTTTTACGACGGCCTCAATATCGATCCCGCTACCAACTACAACGTCACCTTTCGGGCCAAGGCATCCGCCCCGACACGCCTCGCCGTATCGACAAAAAACAGCCAGCCCCCCTGGGCCTTTTTCGGCGTGCGCGAAAACATCGAAATCGGCACCACATGGGAACTCCACACCTTCCCCTTCCGCGGAACCGGAGCCATCCCCAATGCCTCCCGCCTGACCTTTAACTTCGGCAACGCCGATGCCGTAAAAATCTGGCTCGCCGATGTCGCCATCACCCCCGCCGGCGGCGGCGCCAACGTGCTTCCCGACGGCCAATTCACCGGAAAACTCGGCGACTGGAAAACCAGTGGCGGCGCCTGGGTGCCCGAAGGCCGCCAGGCCGGCGTCTATGAAGTCACCATTGCCCCCGCCGCCAGCGTACCGTAACGCCCCGGCGCCAACGTGGCATGGGCTTCCAGCCCATGTCGTGGCACGGCCATCCTGGCCGGGTGGACCGGGGGGGGGGGGGAGGGGAACCGCATGTATTCCGATTTCACATTTGTAACCATATATCAACTACACAACTGAATTGCACGAACACATTCTCTCGGCCCCCCCCCCCAGCCAATAAAAACAGCGACGTAATTAGTATGTGGATCAGCCGTATTGGTAAGGGGCGGTGTTCTGGGAC
>JAISAX010000924.1 GCA_031266495.1 Opitutaceae bacterium | reverse complement strand
CCGCACACATACCTTTTCCTCGTCGGCGGCGATACGAGAGACAGGACTCATTCGGCGGATAATGAACGTATCCAGCAATATGATTCTTCCACTTCCTGGCGCGACGAATCATGTGTTGGCATTCACCTGCACGAACCCGCACAAACCGCCCGAACCCGACACCCGAACAGCCCGACACCCGAACACCACATGTTATCATCATGAAACCATCCATCCGTCACATCCTCCCCGTTGCCATGTCCATCATGGCCAGCCTCGGTCTTTCCGTTTCACCGGCCCGCGCCGCTCTCGAAATCGGAAAAAGCGACATTATCGAAACCCTCGGCGAAAACGGTGACGTATCCACCTGGAAATACGGATACGAATTGTCGTATGCCGACGTGGTAAAAACATTCGAAGACAAGGGGTATTCCCCGACATCTGGCGCCTCTTCCACGTACATTCCTCTCTCGTCCGGAGGCAAATTCTTCGACGATATTTTTGAGGCAAGCAGCAACATCCGCCTGACAATGTACAGCAGATCCAGCGCCTGGACGGATAGTCAGGTATGGGCCTCGGGCGGCACCGGGGAATCGTATTTCACCTACAAATTCGATTTCACCAATGCCGGCTACGAAATCACTTCGTTCACCGTGAAAGACATCCTTTACGCGGTTAACGCGACCACCCAGACGCGTTCCGTCACCACCCAATACAGCACCGACGGTGTGACATGGACCGATGCCGGCGGCAACCTCACGAACATCCTGCGCACCACTACCTCAATCACCAGCGGCACCTTTACGGGTGGCACATCGTCACTCATCACCCTCGATCCCGGCGTATCCACGCTCTACTACCGCGTTCTCTTTGCCCCGACCGGCGGGCCCGCCACTTCCGGTGACAATACCTCCTGGAACCGCCTCAACGGCAACGCAGGGGGCAACAACTCCAACTTCTTCGAGGTCAACTTTTCCCTCACTCCGGCCTCCATTCCCGAACCGTCCATTCCCGAACCGGCGACTGTTACCCTGCTGTCTGGCGCAATCGTATCCGGTTTGTCCCTACTGCTCCGCCTCCGCCTCCGCTCCCGCTCCTGAGTCTGAGCCTCGCCCGCCGAATCCCGATTGTTTATCCTGTCATGATACCGCGCCGTCAACTCGCCGTCCTGATCTGCCTTGGCATCACCGTGGCCCTGCCAATGTCTGCCGCTCCTGCTTCCTACGCCCCCGCCGGACGCGAAGTGACCGTAGTGCGCGCCGCCACCACCGGCGCGAAAGACTCGTCCTGGCGCACCGAACGCCGCGCCGCTCCCGCCACCGGAAGCGGACTTCGCTTCGACGCGCTGCCGTCGCCGCCTGCGCCAGATGCCGGTGACGGTGCCGTCGCCGGCGCGATTGTCTCCATTGCGCGGATACCTGAAGGCAAGGAAAACGACAACACCCTGCGCCTCGTCAAACGCCTCGGTTCCGCCGACTGGAGCGACCTCGAATCGATCACCGTTCGGCTTGGCTGGCGGCTCGCGAAGCCCGCGCAGGGGCAGCACCGGCTCTTTCTCGTTATCCGTTCGTCCGACGTCATTGGCAACATCCCGCTGGACAGCGCGCTCGAAAAAACCCTTGCCAACGACGGCTCCCTTCACGCCTTCACGCTGCCGCTCCGCGGAGCGGCAGCCTCGTCCGGAGCCGCCCGCATCGACCGGGCAAACGTCGCGCAGATCGACATCGCTATCGACGGACTCACCGCCGACGACATCGGCGAAATTTACATCGCCTCGATCACAGGCCGCCTCTCCGCCGCCTCTCCCTCCGACGGCGTGCCGCTCTCGTCCCTCGGGATTTCCAACATCTCCTCCGCATTTTATGAACGGCCCGGCCTGGAAAAACTGCCGCGCATCGATTACGCCGCGCTTCCCGTCGTCAACGTCCGCGATGCCGGCGCGACCGGCGACGGCGAGACCGATGACCAGCCCGCGTTCGCAAAAGCGCTCAAAACCCTGAACCGCATCGGTGGCGGCATCCTTTACGTGCCCGCCGGCACCTATGCGTTCTACAACAAAAAAACAGAGTCCACCTGGACACTCGGGGGCGATTGGGGCGAGCCTTTGCGCAACATCCACATTGTTGGCGAAGGCGAGGCCTCGCAAATCCGCTGCGTTCCCCGCCTCTACAGCGGCAGCTCGTGGTCGGTGGCTTACGCCTGGGATTTCAGCAGCGCGGAAAACGTCACCCTGCGCGACCTCTCCTTCAGCATTTTCCCTTATTATAATGACCGCAACGCCGGCCTGTTTCGCGGCATGCATCCGCTCAAGTTCGGCAGCAATTCTCCCGGTTCCTCTCATCGCGTATCCGGCGTGCAGATGCTCCGCGTCACGTTTGACCAGGGCGTGATCGGCCCGCTCTTCCGGCGCGGCTGCTCCGCCTCGTGGGTCGTGGATTGTCGTGTGCGCAACACGACCGCCGATGGCATCCACCTCGACACCGACTCCGGAATCACCGTCGCGTATAATCTTGTCGAATACAGCGGGGACGATGCCCTCGCGTCCATTTCCGTCCAGTACGTCAAGCGTCCCGCCACCGCCAATCGTTTTTTGTACAACACGCTCATCGCGCCCCAGTGCCGCGGCGTGGCCGTCGGCGGCTCCGACATCGAGGTCGCGGGCAACTGGATCGAACGCTCCCAGCTCCCGGCGATTTTCCTGCACGCCCACGGGCACAGGCCCGTTGACGGCGACCCCGTGCTCCGCCCCGTCGTGCGCGACAATATTTTTGTCGGCAACAACCTGAACCTTTCCCGATCTGCCTACCCCGGCGGCATTCTCGGCGAATTCAACCTCCGGGACGCGCTCATCGAAAACAACGCCCTCTACGCCACCAACGGCGATGGCGTCAATTTCCACAAGTATCCCATACAGGATTACAAAACCGGGATCGAGATTTTTGACCCGCAAGGCGTGGTCGTCCGGGGCAACCACATCGAGGCCAGCTCCGGCTATGGTTTTCAGGTCGGGGCGAGGACGCGCATCACCGGCCTGAAACTCGAAGGCAACACCTTCGTCGCCAACGGCGGCGGCAGCGTCGCCATTCGAGGCAAAACGCCGGAAGCCGTCTTTCGTGGCAACAAAACGGATACAGCACCATCTGTCGGCGCCGTCGGAGCCGGCGCGGAGATCGCCCCGGATTCCGTTGCCCGCGGATTCGCCGTCACCGCCGGGATTGCGCGTTTCCACGACATTTACAGGCTCGTCCGGAAAGCGCGGGAGGTGCGGGAGGCGAGCGCCGCGACCACCGCGCCGCTCGCGCCGCCGGCCGGGGGGCGCGCCCCCCCCCCCCCCCCGGCGCGCCCCCCCCCCCCCCCCCCCGGGCGGGCGGGGGCGGGCCAGACGTCCGCACGGTGACGTCAAAGGTTCTGATTTCGCTTTTGTTGCCGCCCATCTGGCCCCAGACGCTGACCGTGTATGT
>JAISAX010000916.1 GCA_031266495.1 Opitutaceae bacterium | reverse complement strand
GGCCACCCCTGGCGTGGCCTTGCGGGCAGGGCCCCGAGCCGGCGGGGGGGGGGGGGAGGAATACAATTCCTGTTGTGTATATTCGATTGTGTATATTCGATTGTTCAATTGCGCAGTCCGGTTGCCAGATCGAAGTTCTTTGGCTGGGATTCCAGACTCAACCCGTTTGCTCCGCCGCGCCAGGGACGCAACATAACCTGCCCGCCACCATAAAGAACAGCCGTGCGACGTCCACCGTGAGCAGGAGGATTGTTGGCAAAAACCTGCGCCGCATCCGCCACCATAGCCATCCGGGACGCCATGACATCGATCGTATTGGGACGAGTGGCGTCGGTCCCGCCCGACAATGTCGGATACGGACTTTGATACACATAACTGCACCAGGTGCTGCCACCGGGCCTGTTGAAAAAAAGATTGTGATCGTTGGGACAACGAAGGACTTGCGGCTTCCCACCGCCGATCAGCCGGGCGACGCCCCCTTCTCCCGGACCACCGAGATACCCGTAGGAAACCAGAAACCCGAGTCCATTGGAACGCACCGCCGGATCGGTGGAATTGCCAGTGATAGCCAGAGCGGGAGGGGCGGCGGTGTTGTTCCACCAATATTGCACCGGCAGACGGCCCTTGTTATCCGTCGCATACGTGACGAGCGCGATGCCCACCTGTCGCAGATTGGATACACAAACCGCCGTCCGCCCCTTCTCCCGCACCACCGCAACCGTCGGAACCAGGATGGCCGCAAGTATTCCGATAATGGCGATAACGGTTAACAACTCGACCAGCGTAAAGGCGTTCCCGTTACCAATATCAGGCGTAATGGCCAGAGTAGCCGGGCGTAACGCCGTACAGGAGTGGAGGGCAGGATCGCTGTTTTTCATTTTCGGAGGGGGGGGGGGGGAGGAGAGGAGAGTATCAAGACGCTGCGGATTTATTATAGTTCAGCCCATACGTTGAGTCCTGTCGCGACGGACGATGACAAAACGGACCAGCATGATGCCTGCGCTGACAATCCCTGCCAACAAAGTCCATGTTTCAGGCTCCGGAACCGGAGAAACCGGAAGCAATGTAAAGGCGGCCTTGAACGCCTCGGCAGTAGTCTGCTCGTCCGTACGCCCCCATTGTTGGCCGTTGTTCCCCATTGTTGACGCCTCGCCTGCCACAAAACTGACCCGGTAATAGATGATGCTCGTGGGCGACTCTGGCAAAATGGAAGCATTCGCACTGTAAGCCCTGGTTGTGGTTACCTTGTTGATTATCTTTAGAGTGACCCACGATCCCTCCGCGCCCGTCAGGCTATATTCTGTCTGCACAGTCGCATTACTATTGAATGTCCGCAAACCGTCGCTGAAAGTCGCCGTGTTGATATAATAGCCTGCATCGGTAAAATCAAATTTGTAAGTAACGGATGCCGTGGTTGTATTATTGTCCGGTGAGACCAGGAAATAATTGCTATCCCGTCTGAAATTGGCATTGGGTCTTGCAAGGACATCTTCTCTCATCCGTTCAAGAGGATTGGCGGGAGTTGTCGGAGACACAACGGTAACACCGTTGATCTGGACGGCCTCGGCATTGGGGGTGCCGGTGGTGACGATGGAATAGGTGAACGTATTATTCACAATGTCGTTCTTGCTGATAGCCAGCGCGGCATGAGCCGCTGACGAGATCAGGCCGAAAGCGGAAACGATGGCCAGCGTCTTCTTGATAATATATTTATAGTTCATGGTATAGTTCATGGAAGCGAGAATACTAATATTGTGTGACGGATTGATTATTGGTTGGGAGGAGGCAGTGAAATCACAGGAAACCTTGCCACGCCGCGCCGAAGAACGAAAGCATCATATTACTGGATATGTACATAAACAGGGTCGTGATACCTGGAGGCACGCAGCCGGGGGCGTGAGCCGGGGGCCGGGGGTTTGCCGGTCCGGGGAGCGTACGCGTCTCGCGTGCAGTGTTCAGCCTCCCGTCCGTGGGGATTTTCGATTCTCGATTCTCGATTTTCGATTGAAGGAGCAGTTGGTATCTATCAGGAGCGCATTTCAAAAAAAGGACAGGTTCCGGAGTGGCACGGGCTTCCAGCCCGTGTTCCGGGAGTGGCGCGGGCGTCCCGCCCGCCGACGGCGAAGCCGCCGGATTGGCAGAAAAAGTGGCACGGGCTTCCAGCCCGTGAACGTTGCCTCACCGCTCCACTCCGGAACCGGGAGGCAACGCTCATGGGCAGGATGCCCATGCCACCCCGATCCGCCCCGTCAGGCGAGATGCCCGCGCCACCACGCTCGCGCACCATCCGTTATATCATTCACGATGCGCAACGGTGGCGCCGTCTGACCAGGTGGCGTCCAGCAGGAGGATTCTGGGCGTTTCGGGGATGCCGTATTCGTTGCGATTGATCCCGGCCACCACCAGGTCCACCGCCACGGCGCCGGCGGCCCGCACATTTTGTAGTGCTCCGGCCACTTCACCTGCCTTTTCGCGATCGAGATCGATATTGGCGTAGCTCGTCCTGCCCGGCACGGAGACGCCCGCCTCGCGCATCCAGCGCAGGGGATTGTCGGGACCGATGCCGAGCACCGCATCGGGTTCGTTGGCCCGGTACCATTCCAGAAACTGCTTTTTCGAATCCGGATGATCTTCCCAATGCTCGAACCAGAGCGGCGGAAGCGCCGCGCCGCCGGCAATCTGCTGGCTCGTGCAAAAGCCGCCCAGCCACAGATGCCGCACGCGGTCGTCCGATTCGCGGGTAATGGCCAGCCCGATACGCCGGTGCCCGAGCCGCCACAGGTTTTCGTAGCAAAGCCGTATGATATTGAAATGGTTGTGGCTGACCCGGTCGAGCGGCTGCCAGGAAAACGAGTAGCCGATGGCGATGGAAAAAAGGCTGCCCCAGTCGAATTCCGGCGCTTCGAGATCGAGCGGCATGGGGCCAATGATGGCGCCCCGCACGGCCCGCGCACGGAAGATGCGGGCGATACGACGGGACTCACGACCCCGGTAGCCGAGCCACCAGGGCTCGACACGAAAGCCGAGGTGCTCGGCCCGTTCCCTGGCCCCCTGGAGCGTTCCGTCCACGAGGCTGGCCCTGTTCCATTCGTCCCTGGTTTTGTAGGCCGTGAAAAAGGCGATGGTCTCGCCGCTGCGTTTCACCCGGCGGGTGCGGATTTGCGACATGAGGGCGGTGACGAGCGCATTGGGACGGTAGCCGAGCCGCGCCGCCTCGGCCTGCACGCGTTGTCGTGTCTTTTCGGATATGTGAGGGTGATTGCGCAGCGCCATTGACACGGCAGTCCGGCCAAGCCCCAGCCGGGCGGCGAGATCGCGGATGGAGATATGGGCGGGTTCGGCCATTTGCACGGATTGTCGAACATCTGCCCGGACGGATGGCAAGAGCATCGTGTCCGCTTCCGGAAATTCCGGCTCTGGCGTCGTCCGGAAACAACTTTCCTTTTTCCCGCCGCAAATCCGGGAGAGCGGGCGCGGGGGGGGGGGGGAAGGGGGAGACTCAGGTATCCAGATTTCTGTTTCGATACCGCAAGGGCGTTTCGCCCTGTCGTTGCCTGAACCAGCTGTTAAAGTGGGACGGAGATGAAAAACCCAGGTTGTAGGCGATGGCTTTTAGCGTGCTGCCGCCGGCGAGCAACGCATCTTGCGCAAGGCACACCCGGCGGGCGTCCACGAATTGATGGACGGTGTGCCCGGTCCCGGCGACCATGAGCCGGTCCAGATGCGTCATGCTCAGGCCCGCGCGCCTGGCAATATCCGCCGCCTTCGGAGGCGCTCCGGACGAAGCCAGCGCATTGTCAATGATTTCCAGGGCTTCGCTGACCCGCGGGTGTTGCTGGCGCAGCAGTTGCGGGCGCAGACCTTCCGCGTGAAAAACCCCCGCCAACTCGATGAGAAACAGGCGAAGCGCATTCTGCGAAAGCAGGTAATGTTTCATGTCCAGCGACTGTTTCCTGAGAAAAAACCCCTCGCCGACATGATATCTCATTTCCTTCAACACCCTCCGGGCGGTCCGTTGCAGGGCGGGATAATCGGCATCGCGGATCCGGAGCGGAAACCCCTGGTCGAAGACCGCCTCGCCGGTGGGCAACTGGAAGCGGAAGCCCACGGACAACAGGACGCAATCCTGGCCGAAGCGCTGCACCCGCCTGCCCTGACGAAGGACGAGCCACTGGCCGGCTTCGACGCGCTTGAGCGACGCCCGCGAATCGCCTGCCTCGGCCCAGCCCTCCTTTATCAGCAACGCGGTCTGGAAACTGTAGGAGCCGGCGGCCAGCGGCGACGTCGCCTCTCCCATATGCCTCTCGTAGGCCCAGAGCAGTTGCAACCGCAGGGTAGTCCATTGGTCCAGGCGATAGACGGGGAAAGGCGAATCACTCATGGGAGGCCGGGCGAGATGTTGAAAATCTGATACGGATTGGGGCATTTCCGCAATGCTGTCCACTTGAGAAACCGCCGCGGGCGAGATGAAGTCCGGGCGACATGAATCCCGAACGAATGAATTCCGGACTGAAATCCATAAAACACGCGGCCAACGTTTGTGTAGTTGGCGGCGGCATGGCTGGCCTGATTGCCGCCGTGGCGGCGGCGCGACGCGACGCCAGCGTCCTGCTGGTGCACGACCGCCCGATGCCTGGCGGCAACGCCTCCTCCGAAGTCAGGATGTGGATACTGGGCGCCCGCGGCCACCACCGGAAGGAAACCGGCATTCTGGAGGAAATACAGCTCGCCAACGCGCGCCGGAACCCCGGGGGCATTTATTCGGTCTGGGACTCGGTCCTGCACGAATTCGCCAAAATGACGCCCGGCCTGCGCACGCTCCTCAACTGTAGTGTCAATGACATTACGATGGACGGCGGCCGCATAACCGCCGTTCACGCCTGGCAACTCACCACCCAGACCTGGCACACCATCGAGGCGGAGTTTTTTATCGATTGTTCCGGCGATTCCATTCTCGCCCCGTTGTCCGGGGCCGATGTGCGCCATGGCCGCGAAAGCCGTGAAGAATTCGGGGAACCTGTCGCGCCAACGCGGGCCGACATGAAAACGATGGGGAACTCGATCCTCCTGCAACTGGAGGAAACCCCCGTGGAGCAACCCTATGCCGCCCCCCCCTGGGCTTGTTATTTTGACGACGCGTCCAACCTCCCCTCGCGAGTTGGCTCCGGTTTTGGCGACAATTTCTGGTGGCTCGAAATCGGCGGCCTGGGCAACACGATCGAGGATGCCGAAGCGATCCACGACAAACTTGTCAGCGCCGCGTGGGGAATCTGGGACTACATGAAAAACCGCGGACCGCAGGCGGAGAAACTGAAAAACTGGCGTTTGCGCTGGCTGGGCGCGCTGCCGGGAAAACGCGAAAACCGGCGCTACCTCGGTCCGCACATCCTGACGCAACTCGATGTCGAGGCGGGCGGCATTTTTGATGACATCGTGGCCTACGGCGGCTGGAGCATGGATGACCACCATCCCGCCGGTTTGTATTATCCCGGCAAGGCCACCCTCTTTCACCCCGCGCCGTCTCCCTACGGCATTCCCCTGCGCTCTCTTTATTCGCGCAACGTCGGAAACCTGTTCTGCGCCGGACGCAACATCTCGGCAACGCATGTTGCGCTGTCCTCGACGCGGGTGATGGGCACGTGTTCCATTCTCGGGCAGGCCGCCGGAACGGCCGCCGCGCTTTGCCACGAAAAATCCTGTTTGCCCGCGGAGCTTTCGACAGGGGACGTGACTCTCCTGCAAACGCGCCTGATGGAGGACGATTGCTGGCTGCCAGGCCTGACCCGTCCTGTATCCGGATTGACGCGACAGGCGAAATTCACCGTCACCGGCGGCGGCGCAGGCGACACCGCGGTCCTGCTGGATGGTCACGAACGGGATGCCGACAATGGCGCGCATTGCTGGAGCGCTCCGGTAAACACGGCGCTGGAAATGCGCCGGGAGGAGCCGCGCCACGTCGAATGTCTGCGGCTGGTCTTCGACAGCGACCTGAATAACAACAAGATCATGCCATGCATGTATCCTCTCGGGAAAAAGAAAGTCAGAATGCCCGAAACGCTGGTCCGCGATTTCCGCATCGAAGTACAGACTGGCAACGGCAACGGCGGCGGCGGCAGCAACGGCGACGGGTGGGAAACCCTTCACCGGATAACCGGCAACACGCGCCGTCTGGTCGTGTTGCCCGTTGGCCGCGCGATCCGCGCCTTGCGATGGACGGGCACCGCGACATGGGGAGCGCCGGAACTCCGTATCTACAGCATGGATACCATGACGGAAAAAATGCCCCTGACCCCGGCGCCCGTTTCGGGCAAGGCATGGACGGAGGTTGTCGCGAATATTGCGAGTGAAGACCTTGCCGAGCCGGATCACGGACTGGAAAACGCCTGACACGTTGACAGCCCCTTGAGTCGGAGCCTGCCAGAACCCGCGCGGTAAGCCCGCCGTTGTCCGGCAGGCCGGGCGGGGGGGGGGGGGGAGAGGCGGCGACGGCGACGGTGGCAGTGGCAGCGCGATGGATGACGCAGGAGCAGGTTACAGGCTTTGCGCAAAGTCTTCGATACTGGAGCAAAGGATGGCGGCGCGGTGCAGCTTGTGAAGGTGTTTGATGTCCCCAATGCCCTTGATGGCTTCCTGCAACCCTTCCGGCACTCGCGCAAACCGCACCTCAAGGGCTTCTATCACGGCGTTGTGCTGGCCTTCCTGAAATCCTTCCTGTCTGCCTTCCTGTCTGCCTTCCTTGCGGCCTTCCTGTCTGAGTCGTTCGACGGTGTTCATGATGTCAGTTGTTTTGTATTCCTTTGGAATGGTGTCCGTAACGATGTCTTCGATCTGTTCGTGTTTCAAGTCCGAAGAGGAAATCAGGTAGTGCCAGAGTTGGTTGATGACTGCGCCTATGGAGACCCGGTCCGGGTCGGCAAAGGTTTCGTCCAGCAGACGCTTGATTTTGCGAATGTCCATCAGACCAAGCCGGTTGCCCTGAAGCGCACCCAGAATGGCGCGGGCCAGCGCGCCGTCGGCCAGTTTTTCGAGCGGGAGTCCCGCCAGCTCCACCACGATAAATCCGCAGTCCGGCATAAACGTTCGCGCCCATTTTTCCATGCTCGGCGGCACGTCTATCAGATCGGCCAGCCGCCAGATCTTGCCCCATTTGCCCGGTCCGGGATGCAACACCATCGATATGACCAACGGCAGTTTGCCCGATCCCCGTCCGCTTTTGCCCGCCGCCTTGTCCGCCGTCTCGCCCTTGCCCGCCGTCTTGTCCGTTGCCTCCTCTCCGGCCCGGTCGTGCTCGTCCTGTCGCCAAATAAACAGAGTCTCCTCAAGAATTCGCCGGGCCATGTACTTCTCGTTTTTCGTCTGGTGCTCCAGCAACACGTAAAAATGCACCTCGCGCCCTTCCATCCTGATTCGATAAACGACGTCTTCCCGCCGTTCGGACAGGGTGTCGCTGATTCCGGATATCCGGCTGACTCCCAACGTGTGCCAGTCGGTTTGCCTCACCAGCTCGGGCGGCAACCATCTTCTCAAAAACTGCCGTGCCACCACCGGCAGCGAAAAGGCGTGCCGAAATATCCGGTCGTGCTCGCCCTTGCCTGCATCTGTCTTTGTCGCGTCGGTTGGCGAGGTTTTGTCGGGTGAGGTCATTGGCGCGAATGCAAGTGGGGGTCGGTAAAACCCGCAACGCTTTGTTGCTGGCCGTGCTCCTTCCCCCCCCCCCCCCCCCCTGTTCCCACCGAAAACGTCGAAGAACCTTGATTCTTGACGGAAGTTACGCAGACGAGGGTATTTTTCTGTCGATCCGATCCGATCCGGTCCGGTCCCGGTCCGATCCGGTCCCGGTCCGGGGAGAGCACGCGTCTCGCGTGCTGTGTTCGGCGTCACGCCGAACACGGTTCGGTTCGGACCGGATCGTCAGCAAAGGCTTGGGCGAGACGCCCAGGCCGGCACGCGAGACGCGTGCCCTCCCCGGACCGGCTGCAGGCGTAACATCAGTAACTGAAGTTACGCGGACTGCCTTGAAGTGGCACGGGCTTCCAGCCCGTGGACGACGCGCAGCGTCGCCCTTTGCCACCAGGCAAGACCATTTGTTTGAAAGAATTACAGTTGTTTACAGTGAATGACACGAAGGAATGACACGAAGGTGAGCAGGG
>JAISAX010000907.1 GCA_031266495.1 Opitutaceae bacterium | reverse complement strand
GGCCACCCGCCACCCCCCGTCCGAACCGCGAATCCGTCACGACCATCCGGGACGACGGCGCGCGCCTGTTCCTTCACCCGGCGGAGAGCCGCGGACGATACACACGCCTGCGCCGCCTCTCCGGCTGGCTCCTCATCCTCATCTACCTCGCCCTCCCCTGGATACCCGTCAACGGCAACCCCGCCGTCTTTCTCGACATCGCCAACCGCCGCTTCCACCTCTTCGGCGGCACCCTCGCCCTCCAGGACGCCTGGCTGATGTTTTTCGGCATCACCGGCCTCGGCTTCACGCTCTTCTTCGTGACCGCGCTCCTCGGCCGCGTCTGGTGCGGCTGGGCCTGCCCCCAGACCATTTTTCTCGAACACCTCTACCGCCGCGTCGAACGCCGGATCGAAGGCGACGCCGTCGCCCGCCGCCGCCTCGACGCCGCGCCCTGGACCCGCGCCAAGATCGCCAGACGTATCGGGAAACACCTTGCGTTCGTTCTCCTCTCCGCCGGTATCGCCCACCTGTTTCTCGCGTACTTCGTATCCATTCCGCAACTCTGGTCGATGATGACGCACGCTCCCGGCGCGCATCGGACGTCCTTCGTATTCATGGCCGTGGCGACCGGCATCCTCTATTTCAACTTCGCCTGGTTTCGCGAACAGCTCTGCCTCATCATCTGCCCCTACGGCCGCCTGCAATCCGTGCTCATCGACGACAACACGCTCGTCATCGGCTACGACGCCCGGCGCGGCGAACCCCGCGGCCACCCCGCGCGCGCCATCGCCGCCGCCGCCACCGATCCCGGCGCGGCCGGCACCGGCGACTGCATCGACTGCCAACGCTGCGTGCAAGTCTGCCCCACCGGCATCGACATCCGCCAAGGCCTCCAGATCGAGTGCATCGCCTGCGCCGCCTGCGTGGATGCATGCGATGAGGTGATGACCAGGCTCAAACGCCCGCGCGGCCTCGTCCGCTACGAATCGACCAACGGCCTCGCCAGGCAGCGCACCCGCTGGCTGCGCCCGCGCATTTTTGTCTACCTCGTGCTGCTCGCCGTCGGCGCCGCGGTGGCGACCTTCGCGTTCTCGACGGTGCGGCCCGCCAGCCTCGGCGTTACTCGCCAGACCGGCGCGCCCTACTTCGTGACGTCCGACACCGTCCGCAACCAGTTTTCCGTGCGCATCGTCAACAAACGCGCCGAACCCGTCCGTTTTCGAGTCACCGCGGAACCGGTCGCCGCAACGACCGCCACCTCCGCGCCCGTGCCGCCGATCCGGCAATTCGGTTTCGACGGCCTGCTGGAAATCGCCCCGCTCGCCGAGGAAGTCCGGCCCTTCGTGATCCAGCAAAAACGCGCCGACTACACCGGCAACTTCCGGTTTCTCCTCCGTGTGCAACCCGAAGACGGCGCTTTCACGCTGGAGCGTGAACTCGAATTCATCGGGCCCGACGCCGCATTGCTCCGCGAGGAGTGATCCCCGCCATGAAGTGGCACGGGCATCCCTGCCCGTGGACGGCGCGGAACGTCGCCGGTTCAGAGGGGGGAGGGGCAGGGTTGACGCATACTAAAATTCATAGACTATTTTTCACTAACAACATATTAATCAATAAGTTGAGTAACCAAATAAACCAAGTTAATCACATCCAATGAATTTCCCTTCTTGGTTTATGCACAAAAACAGCATTGTTATATTATATTCTTCATTCATATAATAATTTCCACCATTCGTGATTATCTTTGATATAGTCGTATCTTACTAATGTTCAACATATTGAACATTTCGAACTTATGAATTTTAGTATGCGTCAGCCTTGGGGGGGGGGGAGGGGGGCGGTAGGCGGTATGAAGAACGGAGGGCTGGCGAGCGGTTTTCATGGTGTCCATCGTTTATGCGGGCGTTGTTGGTGCGGGTGAATGCCGTGCAGCCTGCGCGGTCTCCGCCCGAAGAGGAAGCATGGTGCTTTTCAAATTATTGACTGATGGTGCGCGAAGGACATCGCAGGGGCGCGCAAAACAGTCGCGCAAAACAATAAAAATGCGCCTTTGTAAAAAACCATATCTGCGTGACGTCAGCTAATGATATTCCGTACGGTATCCGAAGCGGGCGGCGCGTCCGGAGGCGCCGAGGTAGTAGTCGTCGAAGGTGGTGATGTCGCGGAGCTTGAGGGCGCCTTTGTGACGGGGCCAGTTGTCGAGCCAGGCGAGAGTGGACTGGTAGGGCGCGGCACGGACGCCCTTGCGGTAGGCAACGAGCGCGGCCATGCCGGGATCGGGTGTGTAGCCGAGAGCATCAGCGATCTTGCGGATGCGGTCGCACATGCCGGGACGCAGCTTGGGGCTGTTGCGCAGGGCGAGGCTCACGGTGGAGATGTGAACCTTGGCCTGGGTGGCGATGTCGCGCAATGTAATGCGGCTGGGCATGGTGGCGGGAGGTGGCGGGAAAGTGTGCAAACGTAGATGACACGCTTCCCGCAAGGTCAATGGTCATCGGGACACGGGCAAGTGCGCCCGTTGCGCCGGTTACCCGGACGATCGCCAAAAACCATTTGCCCGCCCGGAGGGCGGAGATCTACGATGTGTCCTTTTGTTTCCGGCCCCCCGCAAGGCTTCCGGCCGGGACTGACCCGACCAACCGACCACCTGATCACCACGACCACATGAGCAACCAGCCGCTCCCGAATCCATTCAACACGCTCGCGACATTTTCCGCCAACGGCGCCAGCCACTCCTTCTATTCGATCCCCGCGCTCGGGAAGGCCGGCTTCGCCAACGTGAAAAAACTGCCGGTCTCCATCCGGCTCGTGCTCGAATCGCTCCTGCGCAACTGCGATGGCAAGCGCGTCTCCGAACAGGCCATCCGCGACCTCGCCACCTGGCAGCCCGGTGCGCCGCGCACCGAGGAGATTCCCTTCGTCGTCGCCCGCATCGTCCTCCAGGACTTCACCGGCGTGCCCCTGCTGGTTGACCTCGCGGCCATGCGCTCTGCGGTGGCCCGGCTCGGCAAGGACCCGAAAATCATCGAGCCGCTCGTCCCCGTCGATCTCGTCGTGGACCACTCCGTGCAGGTCGATTTCGCCGGCTCGCCCGAGGCGTTCCGGAAAAACCTCGAACTCGAATTCATCCGCAACCGCGAACGCTACCAGTGTCTCAAGTGGGGCATGCAGGCGTTCGACACCTTCCAGGTCGTGCCGCCCGGCATCGGCATCGTCCACCAGGTCAATCTCGAGTACCTCGCGCAGGGCGTGCTCCGCGACGCCAACAACGTCTGGTACCCCGACACGCTCGTCGGCACCGACTCGCACACCACGATGATCAACGGCCTCGGCATCGTCGGCTGGGGCGTGGGCGGCATCGAGGCGGAGGCCGGCATGCTCGGCCAGCCCGTGTATTTCCTGACGCCCGACGTCGTCGGCGTGCACCTCACCGGCTCGCTTCGCGAAGGCGTCACCGCCACCGACCTCGCGCTCACCGTCACACAACTCCTGCGCAAGGCCAGGGTCGTCGGCAAATTCGTCGAATTCTACGGCCCCGGCGCCTCCGCCCTCCCGGTCGTGGACCGCGCCACCATCGCCAACATGGCGCCCGAGTACGGCGCCACCATGGGCTTTTTCCCCATCGACGGCGAATCCACCTCCTACCTGTGCGCCACCGGCCGCGCCGACGAGCACGTCGAGCTTTACGAAGCCTATTACAAGGCGCAGGGGCTCTGGGGCATCCCGCAAAAGGGCGACATCGACTACTCGGTGGACATCGAGCTCGATCTGTCGAGCGTCACGCCCGGCGTCGCCGGCCCCCGGCGTCCGCAGGACCGCATCGAACTTTCCGGTCTCAAGAGCGAATTTCGCGCCGCCCTCGCCCGTCCCGTCGCGGAAAACGGTTTCGGCAAAACCCTCC
>JAISAX010000895.1 GCA_031266495.1 Opitutaceae bacterium | reverse complement strand
CGCGATGCCGGAAGCCGCTGCGGATTTCATTGATGATGCGGCCACGCAACATTCGTTCATCCTACCTCCCCCCCCCCCCCCTCCTCCCTGGAAAACCAGGGCGACAACGATGACACGGATGACATTCCCGAGCGGGAGCGGCGCAACGCCCGCTTTGAAATGGGAGACCGCATTGGGCGCATTCAAAAATCCCTCGCAGCCTTGCAAGCCCAATACGATCCCCTGCACGCGCTCTACTCACTGCGCTTCCCCTCGCAGACAGGAACCGGCTCCCACGACCTCTACCAGCACGGCCAAGTCACAAATCGCTCCGCCACGTTCCTGGATCACCGCAACACCGTCCACTATTTCTACCAAATCTACAACGGCGTGCTCAACGAGACCGAAGGAGTCGCTTGGGCCGCTGACGAACAGCAGGCGGCGGGCGGCCCTGCCATGCGCCTCAAGGGCGTGCCCCTTGTCATCCGGTTCCACGACACGCTCAACGAACCGACATTCAACCGCTGGGTCTCGCTCGCATTCCGGAAACGCAACCAATTCCGACTCTGGGGCGAACCCGTCCGCATGGGGCCAACAAAAGTTCACGTTTACGGGGCGGACCGCCATCTCTGGCAGCCCATCAATCTCGAAATGACCGCGCACGGTCTTACCGCCATTCTCCCCCAAGGCACTTGTGGCAACACCTTTCACCGGCTTGTGACTAACATCCAACGCTTCGTTTGTCCCCAGAATAGACGCTTGGGTCGGCTCACGTCCATTTGCCTCCCTCATCGGCAAACTACCCACGCAAGAAACCTCTCCCTCCCTTGTGCCATGAACCGGGACGAACTCATCAAGGATCCCATTTTCCAGTTCAACCTCCTGCTTTGGATGGCTCGTGACCAACCGGAGGAAATTCCCGCGCGTGACGCCGTTGTTCCACCGCTGGGGCTATCGTTTCCTTATGGTCGAAGCTCCCCTGCCATTGCCGCCGGCCACCATTGAATCCATCCAAAAATCCGGTCTGGCAATATCAAGTGCACCCGAACCGGAGATGATACTCGGCAATCTGGCACAAACTCACGCCCTCTGCCTTGAGGCCAAACGCGAATCATTCACCCCGGCCAGCTCGACATCAAAACAAGCGCGAGGATATCTGCTCGCGACAGGCCCCAGTTTTAAGGAAATAGTCACTCCATTTCAATCGGCGCTCCTCTGTTATGTGTTGCCCGAAAAGCGCCGTGTCTTGATGGAGGAGAATCTTGAGTTACTCAAAGTAGAGATGCGCGCCCGGCAACTACACCCAGGGGAAACATCCGTGCATGGGCTGGACGCCACCGCTGATGGAGTGGATTATGTCTGGGACTCCGCCTTTGCCGCCGTGGTTGGCACTTCCGGGACGCGCGCACAAATCCTGAAAAGCGAAGGACCGGACACGGATCCCTCGCCACTCTTGCTGGTGTATTCAGCTGAAGACTACGACAGCAAGAAACCGCACTACGCCCGGGAAGCCATGCTCAAGCAAGTATGGGTTCAATTACTGTGTGAAATCCACACCAGCGACCCCGGACTTCCCCTGCAGGCCAAAACGGATGCAATCCTGACTCTCACTACAGACGGAATCTTCAATTATCTTGGACGAGACAGACAGCGCAACCTGTGCCGTTTTGTCCGGGAGCGCCTTTTTGAACCCATTTGCAATGCTTGGAACAAAGCGGATTCCAAACGTGATGACATTCAAGTTTCCCTGAATGGAAACGTATTGACAATATTGCTACGAGATGAGTTCGCGCGCGGCGTATTCACCGACTGGTTGGAAGACCCCAAGAAGTTCAATCCCGACTATTCCGGGCTGGAACCCGTCCAAATGAATCTCTGGGAACCGGAGTAGATCCTGCCGGGGCACGCGATAGCGGACATTACTTTTCAATCAAATACAGATCGCTGATCTCAAGTGTGTTTTCATCCGCTCCCGAGTTAAAGCCCACTGAGATTCGCGCCAGTTTTGTCACGTCCGCGATGTGGTCTTCCGTCCCATGGTAGCCTGTCCGGGTTAGAGATGCCAATGGGACATAGGCAACATGCCATTGGCCATCGGCGGGCAAAATGGCAAAACGTGTCTGGCTCATGTTTCCATGCCCATCCCACGTCAGCAGCCTCACCGTGGCCAGTTTCAAACAACGGGCCCGCACCAACACCCCGCTCACCTTCTCCTGATCGACTTCCTGCGGAACCGCGTAGCTCGGGTACGCCCAACGATCCGCACCCGGTTTGAATTTTACTGTGAATCCCCACGTCCCGGATGGCTGGAGACCAGAGGTAATGGCCCCGTTGGCGCTTTGATTCCAACGATATGCCTCGTTCACGACCAAGGAAAACTGATAACTGCTACCCCGTAAGTGTTCCGATAATCCACTCGCAGGTATCAGTGCCATTTCAGCCGGGGCGATTCTCTCCCCGTCATTGGAAGTCGCCTTGATGGACAATGTGAGGTTATTGGCAGCCTTCTGAATCGGCAAGGCCGACAGATCGATCTTTAGCGGCACAACCTTCCGTGATCTTGCGCCAAGCGTCACCGCTACGTCAGGAGCACCTGCGGCCTGGACTGAGACCGTGCGTGAACTGTCTCCCAAATTATTGACAACCACCGAGACTGAAAGATGGGAACGATCTGGCGGCAGAAAATACCCGCTGGCGGAAATCGCCCCCAGATCCTTGGGCGCAATTTGGGGCTGAATGACAATTGACGATGGAGGCGGCAGGCTTGGGAGCGTTTTCTTTCCAATCCGGAACAGTCGCATGGCATCCGTATCCTTATCTAAAATACCTTCCAGGGCTTTCCTTGAAACACGAAGCCAGACCAGACCATCGCTGATGGATACCTTTCGGCCACCCTCCGCAACAGAGAGAGGACGACCATCGATTCCCGCAGCCGACTGAACCTCAAAGGGCAACGTCACCTCCGCGTGTGGCGAAACACTTCCGGTATAAATGACCATCAGGACGATGCCCGCTGGTCCGGAAGCATCCTCACCCGCAGGTGCAAACACCCGAATGCGTTTCGCCCCGGGAATCTTGTTCAATGACACATCCCCCAAGTAATCCATCCCGTCCAACATCTGACCCGCATAGCCGGATGCCGCCAGCATGCGCAGTGGAGAGCCTGTGCGATCTTGCATGCCATAATTGCGTGTGCCGCTGCGTTCACTGTAGTCCGCATACACAAAAGGGAAAAAACGTTCTATCCCGCAGGCACGTGCTTCCACCAGTTGCATCGCATAGGTAAGCGATACATCCGCCTGCACCTTTTTGGTCGGACGTCCGCCCGCGTCAGGAGGATATGCCAGACCTGCTTCCGTCATCCATAGCGGCTTGGATTCGCGCCCGAATCTGGCGAGCCAGTCCCGGTATTGCGCGACCAGTCCCTGCAGTCCGAGAGGATCTCCATAGTAGTGAAAGGAAACGAAGTCACATTCGTCCAGCAGGCCGTTGCGTGCGGCCAGATCAAGGTAGCCGGGATTCATGGCGGAGAAGACGCCACCACCAACAGGAATTTGCGCTCCGACAGCATGAAGCGCGTGCCGGATTGTTTTCACCAAGGGAATGTATTGGTCCGCCGGTTGATCACCGCCAAAGCGAATCTCCGGCTCATTCCAGACCTCCAGCGCCCCCCAGGTTTGCTGCCAGCGCAGCGTGATTTCGCGCCACGCCTTGTCGCTGGCCACAAGATCGTCAGGGAACAACCCACCCTGAGCGTAGCCCACCCACTTGGGCGCGTAGTGGAATACCTCCAGGACAGGCACTCTATTTTTTTGATAGAGCCGGCGAGTGCTTTCAAATTTCCGGTTGGTTTCCCAATCCCAACGATCGTGCGCCGGATTGATCTGGGGCCACGAAAGCCGTTCCCGTGCCATGCCGCCCATGCCAACAAATTTGGGAAGATTCCGGATCAACGCCTCCCGCTGTTCCGGCTTTGTCAGCCACGATATCGCGGTATCCACGGCCATGAAATTGTCCTTGCGCACGGAGTTTCCCGGGTGGCACCACAAACCGGTAGACTGGCTGTTCCCGTCAAATCTCACCTCGTAATAACCCGCCGGCAAGGTCAGCGCCACCTCCAGATTTCCCGCAGCATTGACCACGGCCTGTCCCTCTTTGGCCAAGACACCGTCATAGTCCGTTAGTCGCCAGGTATGTGATCTCCCCTGCTCACTCTGTGGTGGAGCAGAAAATACAATACTGACGGTGGAATTTGCCTCCGGGAAAAGGGTTGTTATATCAACCGGCTCGAAGGCTCCTGCGAACAACGAGACCGCTGGAATCAGAAAAGCGAGGGAAGCGTGGAATAATGGATACATGAGAAATGAGTGCCGGTCGATTCCCGACGGTTAAAAAACCGGAATGCGCTTCGGAGAAAGACTAGTTGGCCGTGTAACCGACGAGGGCCTTTTTATAGTAGATATCCCAGCCTTCCTTGAGTTTCGCTTGGGTTAATGTGCGCACATGCCCGTCGACGAACAAGGCGTTGAGCTGATCCTTGTGTGGATAAACCACGCCGGTAACTTCATCGGCCACTTCGCCCGACCACGTGTTAAAAAAAGGATGCGTCCGGCCTTCGGTGACGAGGATGGCACTTGCCGGATTTTGAATCACCGGGACAGGCAAACCCATGTCGCTGGTAGTTTCTCCTCCATGACTGCGCACATAATCGCGATGAGAAACAGGCATTTTATAACTTACCCACGGCTTTTGCCACCTCGTGTCATTCAGATCGGTGCCTGGGCACCCGAGTGTGCCAGTCGGACCACAGACCGACTTGATATCCTCCCAGGTCGCAACCATTCGTCCTGCGTATGGAGCCAGATGATACCACCAATTGTTGTCAGGATTACCGTTATACTGCTGGTAGGGGAGCGGATAACGGTCCTTGTGATCCATCGTATAGGCGGCAAAGGCCGGTCCCATTTGCCGGAGATTGCTCACGCAGCGGGCACCCATGGCCGACTTTCGGACACTGCCGACCGTGGGAATCATGATGGCGGCCAGTATTCCGATGATGGCAATGACCGTGAGCAATTCGATCAAGGTGAAGGCAATGATGCTTCGAGGTAGTTTCATGATTTTTCGTTTTCCCAATGTTGAGGAATTTGATGCGAGGGTTTTACTCACAGCGGGGGGAGGGAGGGACGTTCCTGTCCGGCTCAAACGAGATGACGATGCCGACGCTTGACGAGGAGCAACGCGGCAACGGCAAAGGCAATCCCGCCAGCCAATGCTCCGCCGCTTGAGGGTTCGGGAACGGCTGCGGTTATGGCGGCGTTGTAATGGGCGAGCACTTCCGTCTCGCTCAATGCGCGACTATACAAGGCGAATTCATCCATGCTGCCATTAAAGGGATTTACGGCCACGCTGGTCTGGTCGTTGCCACCGAGTTTGCTGTATCTGACGGTTGATGCGTTTCCACCGATGCTCAGGGTGTTTGAATCCCATGCGACGCTTAGTGTGCTGCCCACTTGCTGGCCGTTGATGTAAAGGGAAACAGACTTCCCCGTATAGTCGAAAATCGCGACCAGATGCGTCCATGTCGAAAGTGAAACGCCTGTCGAGGAAAAGGTCTTGTTCTCGTATTTGTCTTCCGTGCTTGAACTTCTTCCGCCGAGCAAGATGTCCCCATTCGCTTTTAATTGGATAGTAAGACCCGCGTTAAAGGTTCCTGTGCTGGTGATGGGGATGGAAAGCAAATCCGATCCCGAGTAGGAATCGACGAGAAACGCGGTGGGATTTATCCACATTTCCGCAGTGATGGCAGACGCGCCGTTGATCTGGCCCGCGAGGGCATACGTATCCATCGACACGTTGCTTGCCTTGGCTCCCGAGAACGTGATTCCGGTATTCCCGGATTGAAACCCCGGATACGTGGACCCGCCCGGACCGGTTGCGCCCGGCGTGGCGGAATTGACCGTGCCGTTGATCGAAGCCGAACCGCTGCTTGCCACCGTTCCGGTGCCGGCGGTCTCGCCCAAACGATAATACACGACCGGATTACCGTCGGAGACAGCGGACGAATAGTTGTCGGCAAAGACACTCGGCAGGCATGCGCATGTCACGAGTGCGAGGAGTGTTCCCTTGCGAGGAAGATTTATATGATTTTTCATGACGTTATATTGAGTTGATGTGTAGGTGCTATCCTGGCTAAAAGTGCTTGCAGGTTTGTTACGAAAAATGGGCGAGTGCGCGGAAGTTTCGCACACGGTGAAAGGTAATGAGATTTCCATTATGGGCTGAGGCGGCATGCTCGTTGCCCGAACGGCTCAGGATGAGCAGGTCGTCGCCATCAATGGCCATGCTCGCGTAGTGGCGCGCCTGTTTTTGCGTGGCGCCCGTGGCGACGATGCTCGCAAAACACCAGTCCACGCAATTTTTCGAGTAGTGCAGTTGCAGGCGCTGGCGTTCGTCGTTGGGGGCGTTGAAGCGGTCGGCGGGCAGGCGCTCGGCGCGCGTCATGCTGTCGGTCGCCTGCGTGCTCAGCAGCCAGTAGAGATTGGTCGAGTCGGGCGCGCAGGTGTCCTGAAGAATGTGAAACTTCATCTGTCCGCCGGGCAGCGGGAGGTAGAGCATTTTTTCACCGCAGGGCGTTTCCTGAAGATGGGTCGTCATGGAGCCGTCGGCGTGTTCCACGACCTTGAGCAGTGCGGCGAGATTGGTGGTGTTGGTGGCGGCGCGGGCGAGCAGGTGAAACGTGCGTCCGGCAGGGTCGTACCAGTAATGGTCGGGGTCGGTGATTTGCACGACATTGCTCTCCAGCCACCCGAGCGGCCACGGACGGCGGCCAGGCGCGAGTTCGCCTTCCGGCCCGTCCTTCACCGGGAAAAACGGCGCGCCCAGAAACGGGATGCGCTGCTCCGGGCAAATATCGCGCAACGAAAATGACTGCGCGCAGGTCCATGCCTCCGGGCGCGTCAGGTCGGCGTCCATTCGCCCGCGCATCAGGATCGCTCCAAATCCGTTGCTCCGCCACGAAGCGGCGTCGAAACGTAGCTGTTTTTCCATGACGAGATACACGCTGCCGTTGGCGTAATGGACGTTGCAAGGCGCCTGACTCCAGACCTCGTCATGGGTGAGTGTCGCGGGCGCCGACCACGTGCGCCCGTTGTCATCCGAACGCATGATCACCAGATCGTGCGAATGCCCGAGCACGTAAAGCGTCTTGTTATCCTTGCCCGCGTAAAACGGCCTCGCGTGGTAAAACGGGAACAGGGCTTGCAGATGCCAGGTCCGTCCGCCGTCCTCCGAGCGATAGATGCGACCCTGGTTGCCGACGGACTTGTCGTCCCCATTGCCTGATTTGGGTCCGTCAAGGCGCGCCACGCCCGGCCCGCCAAAATCCATCGTCGCAATCAGCGCCCCGTCCGGGCACCGGCAAAGGCCGGGGCTGTAGCACCAGGTGTCCCCGGGAGACGGAGAGGAAACGACAATGGTGAAATCGGGGTTCGGTTCTTTTGGCATGGGAGATTGCTTGGAGGGGGGGGAGGAAGGACCAGACAGGTGCGCATCACAACCTTCACGTTACTTTCCCTATCAAGTTGCTGTTCGACAGCGCCATTGCAGAGCCGCTGGCAGGACCGCTGGCAGGACCGCGCTGGCCGCTTGACGGATGTGGTCCGCGTATTACGGTAAACCGTCATGCCAGTCCTCTCCTTCAAAGTCTCTCCCGAACAGGCGCGCAATGTCCGCCATGCCGCGAAACTGAAAAAAATGACCGTTTCCGACTATCTGCGTCGCGCGACTTTCCCGTCGCCCGCCAGAAAACGCGTATCCAGAGACGACATTCGCCCCGGACGCGTGGTGATTGCCGGCGCCCCGGATGCCCCTGTACTGACCAAGGAAATCATCGATTCCGCCCTCTACGACTGAGATGCAATACCTGATCGACAATGACGTATTCTTTGCCGCGGTGTATGCGAAACACAGCGGCCATCCGGAGGCGCGCGCATGGCTGGATGCCGCCAAACCATCGGGATGGGGTATCGCCGTGGAAACCTGGCTTGCCACCGTGCGAATGCTGATGAACCCCGTTATCATGGGCAGCGGCGTGTGTGGCGCGACCCGGGCAATTGACGCCGTTGAAACCGAGTTGTCGGGCAAGCATCCCGGTCGCGTCGTTTACGCGTCGGAGAAGCCAAACCGCGTGATGCTCGCCAAGGCACAGGGGCACAAGCAGGTGATGGACATCTGGCTCGTCCAGATCGCCCGGCAGGAAGGCTGCAAACTGGCAACCAATGACGCTGGCACCCTCGTCAACTGGCCTGCCGACACCGTCGGCATCCCCTCCTGAACCCTTGACGCCAGCGCAAATGATGGCAAATTGCCATCATGGTAAAAACACAGGTTCAGTTGCCGGATCATCTTTATACCGATGCCAAGCGCGTGGCGTCCGAGTATGAGATGAGTTTTGCCGAAGTCGTGCGGCGAGGGCTTGAGCGATTCCTTGAATCCTACCCCCCCTCCCCCAAGCCCTTGGCTGACTGGCATCCGCCGGTTTCCGCCAAGGTGGGATGGAAAGGCCTCGATCACGCCGCAATTCACTCCGCGGCATTGGATGACCAGGAGCCTCGCCTCGCGCCCGATGGCTCCGGCAAACACTGACGCCCCGTTTTTTCCCTCGCGCGCATCATGACTTCGCTTGACGCCAACATTCTTCTTTACGCCTACAGCAGCGCCAGCCCCTGGCACGAGGCGGCAGCCGATTTTGTCACCGGAGCGACGGCCCGCACGGATTTCGCATTGAGTGAATTGGTGCTGGTCGAACTTTACACCCTGTTGCGCAATCCGTCCGTGCTGGCCTCTCCCCTGACCGCCAAGGCCGCCGTCGGCGTCATTGAACAGTGGCGACAACATCCGCGCTGGCAGTTGCTCGGCTTTCCCGCTGATTCGGTTCGCTTGCACGAAGAATTATGGAGGCAAGCCGCCGCCCCCCAATTTGCACGCCGACGGATTTATGATGTCCGGCTGGCATTTACGCTGCGCCAGCAAGGCGTCACGCAATTTGCCACCGCCAACGTCAAGGATTTCTCGGGTCTCGGCTTTTCCAGAGTATGGAATCCTTGCGAAGTGAATACTTGACGCGCTCTCTGCGACACGCCGGCCCGGCCAATTCCGGCGGATTCCGGTGGCGCAGGAGCAGCACGAGCATCGCCAGCACCAGTACGCAACCGGCCAGAGTCAGCGGGCCAAATCGCTCCCCGAGAATCAGGCACGACAACGTTATGGCGACCACCGGATTGATGTAGGCGCAGGAGGCCCCCATTGCCGCCGGGGCGTTGCCGAGCAACCAGATGAAAGCCAGATAACTCGTGACCGACAGCACCATCCACGCAAGCAACGCATAACTGGTCCATGGCAATGCTGCCGGATGGAATCCCTCCCACTCGCCCAGCGCCACCGAAACGACAAGCAACATGGGGCCGGACAGCAGCATTTGCAATCCCGCCGCCATCAGCCGGCTTGGATGCGAAGAGCCTCGCCGCGACAACATCGAGCCAAATGCCCAGCACAAGCACGCCGCCAGCACCGCCATTGCTCCACTCAGAGTGTGTGCCGCCCCGCTCCCCCCGCCCGTCGCAGCTCCGTCGGAACGCGGCAGAATGACAAGGGCGATCCCGATTACACCCCCGACCAGATAACCCCAGACCCGCGCGGGAGGACGCGGCTCCATGCCAATGAGCACGCCAAACAAAATCAGAAACAGCGGCCCCATGGCCATGATGACCGACGAGACGCCCGCACCGGTCAGCGTCTGTCCGAACGTGCGCAGGCCATTGCCACCGACGATGAGGAAAAACGACACGAGAAGTGCATTGCGCAACTGACGCGCGCTCGGCAGCGCCACGCCGCGGGCCAGCAGCCAGCCGCACGCGAGCAAGCCGGCAATCCCCCAGCGCACACCGGAAAACAAAAACGGCGGCACGGTGTTGAGTGCCAGCCGGGTGATCACAAAATCCGACCCTCCGAAAAAACACGACAGGCCAAGGACGGCGTAAAGACGGGCTGACGTAACCTTATTTTGACTACGCATAAAGATTTCGAATAAAATTAGCCAGAATACCAGTTCCTCCAGGCGACAAAATGTCCCCTCCGCTTTCCCTATCCACTCCCCTTCCTGATGCGCCTGCACAACACGTTCAGGCGACGTCGCAACGACCATGGAATTTCCATGTGACTTGATAGGGAAAGCGACACGCCGCTTGCGAGGCCGCTCCGGATCGCCTGAACGTCGCGACCTTATCCTTATGCTAACACGAGAAAATTATCGCGGCGTCATTGCCTATCCCCCGACTCCCTTCACCCGGGACTTTGCCCTGGACGAGGATGCCCTGCGCGAAAACCTTCAAAAACTCATCGCCCTGGGCGTGGAAGGCATCGCCATGGCGGGCACGTCGGGTGAATTCTACACGCTGACCGATGAGGAACTGCGTCGTATCGCCGCCATCATGCGCGAGGAAACCGTCAAGGCCGGAGTCGTCAGCCTGATGGGCGCGATCTCGCTTTCCACGGACGAGACCCTCCGCCGCGCCCGCCTGATCGCGGATGCCGGCATCGACGGCCTGCTCGTCATCGCCCCTTACCACGCACCGCTCACCCGGCGGGAATTGATGCAATTCTGGCAGGAGGTGTGCGCGGCCTGTCCCGGGACTGGCGTAGTCGTTTATCACTACGACTGGATTCGCCAGCCCTACACCGTGGAGACATTCCGGCAACTCGCCGCCATTCCCAATCTCGTT
Source organism: Opitutaceae bacterium (assembly GCA_031266495.1). Next base: position 4,761 of record JAISAX010000895.1, on the reverse strand, counting down.
GGCAGCAAGGAGGCCCACTGGGATTTCAAGCTCTGGCGCACGATGCACCTCGACAGCCCGCTGGCCCACATGAGTTCGACGGACGTGGGTTGGCTGACCGAACTGCACAGTCAGCGCGCCATCGGCGTCGGCAGTCTGCAAATCTGCTGGATGCCCCATCGGGTGCGCGAGATTCTGGACCTGTGCGCGGCAGGCGACTACGCCGCCGCCGGGCGCGCGCAGCGCGATTTCACCGAGTTCCCCGCACGCATGAAACTGGGTCTCGGACGCCCTCATATTTTTCCGCCGGAACTCGAGGCGCTCGAAGCCTACAGCCCGCTCGCGAGACACAAGGCCGTCATTGATGCGCTCGGGTTTCTCCGTGCCGGACCGGTTCGCCGTCCCGCCCTTCCCGTGCCGGAAAACCTGATACGACAGATCCAGGATTTCGCGGAGCGTTATTATCCCGAACTGATTCCGACGCCCGAACGGGTCGCGGCGGTTTCCGACGGAAAAAAATTGTGGCGAACGGCGGCGGAACTGGCCGTAGCATGAACGGAGCGGCGCCGTCCTCGCCGCCGCTCCGCCATGCCGAATGAGGTCTTGCGCTACACGTTGCCCGCCGGAAGGCGGATGCTCTTCCCGGGTTTCCAGACGCCATCGATCAGGACGTGTTTTGACTGGTCATTTTCCCCGGTCTCGTCGTGACGGGACATATCGCTGACCACATCGACGGCCGTCGCACCGATCAGTTCGTGGTTTTCGTCGATGCCTGCGTAATACTTGTTACCATAGGGAATGTTGACCAGGGCAATGCCTACCTCATCGGGGACAGGGAAGCTCGCCTCCTTCAGGTGGCCCAGCACCTGGTCCGCGTATCCGGCCTCGGCGATGACGACCTCGGGACGGTATTTTTCAAACCATTGCAGGAACGGTCCCTTTTCCAGTGTCTTCGGGAGGTGCAGCGGCGCCGCTTTCACGGTTCGGGATTTTGGCGAGAAATGTGTGCCGGCCCAGAATCCGGCGGCGTAGTTGTGATACACGCGTTCGTCGTTGGCCAGAGGCATCGCCAGACCGATTTTCTGTATTCCGCCGGAGGCCAGTTGCTGCACGAGGAGCATCATGTTGCGGAACTGGTGATTCATGACGACCGGCAGGCGAAAGCTCACCAGGGAATATCCGAAGGTCGCGGCGGCGAAGCCGTCGAGATTCAGGTCGATCCGGGTATTGGGCGCAGGCTGCGGTGCGAAAAGCAGGCCGCGAATCGTGCGTGAAACGAGAATCTGCCTGATGCGCTTCGAATCCATATCGGGTTCCTGCAGCCAGATTTCGTCGAGGCGGTAGCCCAGTTCCTCCGCACGCTGCCTGGCCCCGGCGAAGTATCCCGAGGTGGACGGGCGTTTCCAGCCGTTGCGCGTGGGATAATTGGTCAGCCAGGCGAGCGCCCCCTTGAATGACTGGGGGCTGTTCCGCTGGCGATAGGCCACCAGCGAACCCAGCATCGGGTCGGGATGGTAGCCGGCTTTTTTTGCGAAATCCCTGATCCTGTCCTTCGTCGCTTTCGGGAGAGAGGCGTGGTTGCGCAATGCCAGGGACACCGTGGTGTGCGACACCCCGAGTTGAGCGGCCATTCCCTTGATCGTAATGCGAGCGTATTTTTCCATGAGGTGAACGGGACTGCGACGTGCTTCGAAAAATCGAAGCGGTGCCGAATGGAAAAGACATCACAGATGGTTCGGTTTGTGGCAACCAGATCGTCAGGCAAAGAGGACTTGCCTGAATCAGCAAATGAGCGATCCGCTCGCGGCTGTTTGCAGGGACCTTCCATCACCTTACGATGTAAGCAGGATGGTATGACGATCTGTGGACCCGGATGAAGGTTACTGCGGATCGGGTCGATCCTGAGAAAGAAGACGGATTACGAGGGACCCGCTGCCCGGGCTTTCGCGCCTGCCGCTGGATTTCCCCGGCGCGGACGAGTCACTCCTGCAAACGGGCGGGATCGAAGTTGACGTTGGTGATGGTCGTGAAAAGCGCGTCCATCACGAAACAGTCGATGCCGGCGCGGCAGGCGCCGCGGAGGCGGGCGCGATGGGCGAGCGCCGAGATGCCCGACAGGCGTGCAGGAGCAGGTCCTGGAGCGCGGCGGTTTCGGGATCCTTGCCACACACGCCGAAGGTCGTGCATCCGGTCATCTTTGAGGTTTGCTCACATTGGAAACAGAACATGCCGCCCAGCATGCCAGAGGGCAGGGGAGGGGCATTGATGCAGGTCAAGCGTTCAACCTTTTGTCCCTGCAAACGACAACGGGACTGAACAGGAATCGGCTGCAGTATCCAGCCCCGGGTTCCCTGGAGTCCTGTTCCTTCCACAGAGGCCAGATTTTTCGAAAAATGGCTTGAAGTTCTGTTTTGGGTTATTTTAACTCCAAATAATTCTTCTCCTCTCCAATGAAATACCTCGTCTCTCCCGTCCTTTCCTCCTCTTGCCTTGCTCCTCTTTTATTGCGAGAGGCAGCCGCCTGCTTTCCACGTCCGGAAACAAAACCGGCCTCCGTGGCTGCCGGTGACCGACCGGCTTCGATGACATCCGGGTTTACCCTGGTCGAATTGCTGGTGGTCATCGCCATCATCGGTATCCTGGCCGCAATTACGATTCCGGTTGTCGCGCGGGTCAGGGAGAGTGCCAATGCCGCCGCGTGCATCTCCAACCTGCGCCAGACCGGTTTCGCCTTCCAGCTCTACCTCGACGACAACAAGGGAAATGCCCCGATTCCCTGGAGCAGTTCCACACAGTATTGGTATAACCAACTCCTCGGAACGTCTTCCTCTGAGAGAACCAACTACGTAAATGCAAAAAACATACCCCCCTGTCGCGCTGCCAATCTCCCGCAAACCCACCCTCATTATGCCTCCGGCGGTTATGGCATGACCGACCTCCAACTCTGGTATCCGTTCCAGCGAGTGGCCGCCAGTCCCCGCTTCTATTCGACACGTCTGCAACGCCCTCGCGACTGGCCCCTCTTTATGGATGCGGACAATCCCTGCATTTACGGACTCGACAATCCTGTCGAAACCGAGGCCAAAGATAGCCGTTTTTCCGCCCGACATGGAAACACGGCCAACATTCTGATGGCCGACATCCATATCGAAAAAGCCTCCTGGGGCGACAAGCGCTGGCATCAGAACAAACTCAATGACGGTTCTTTTTACGCCAAATGATCCTTCGATTTTGTCCCCTCGTCTTCCTGCTGCTGGTTTCATTGCCCCATCTGCCGGCAGCGACACCATCCGTCGCTTCCGCGTCATCCGCCAGACCCGCTTCCTTGCCGGCTTGGGAAGTCGCCATCACTTCCTCCTTTCCCTCCGGAGTAGCCTGCCTCAACGAACCGGGACACTATGTGATCACGGTCAGGAACAAATCATCCACAACGGGACCGGTGACGTTGCGGCTTGCGGCACAAACTCCCGGTGAATCCGTATCCGAAGATCCAGGTCACGAATGGCTCTTGAATCTCGCCCCGGGAGAAGCCGGTGAATTCAGACGGGAGGCGGCGACAGGAAAAACCGGATACCGGGCGTTGTCCGCGGTCGTCAGCCGGGACGGCCGGGAACTTGGCCGGGCGACAAGCGCGCTGCTGGTCGTCCGCCCCCCGACGGAAAAGAGACTGCCTCCGTCCCGCAGCTTTTTCGGGACGATGTTCATTCGCGACGCCCGGGCCGCCGCCCGCATCGGCGTCCGGGTGGAACGCCGCCAGGCCGTCTGGGAATGGCTGCAACCGCAAGGGCCTGACATCTGGAAATGGGAAGGCACGGACAAGGGAATCCGCGACCGGGCCGAACAGGGCATCGGCACCATCCTGACGATCCGTCCCGAAATACGCCCCAAATGGACCCGATGGAAATCGATGGAAGAACTGGCCGACCCGAAGCATCTGCCCGGTTTCGCGTCCTTTGTCCGCGCCGTGGTTTTACGTTACAAGGACCGGATTCTTGCCGTCGAGATCATGAACGAACCCGACCTCGAAGTCTCCCGCCATGCCGCGGGAGTGCTCCCCGCTACGGAGGTTTACGCGCGAATTCTGAAAGCAGGTTACGAAGCGTCCAAAAGCGTTGCGCCCGACCTGCCCGTGATCGGTCTGGACGTGAGCGGCGTGGATTTCCCGCGACTGCAATTCAGCAAGGACGTGCTGTCATGCGTTTCCGGTTACATGGATATTTTCGGAGGGCATCCCTACAATCATTCCCGGTATGCGGGAGGCGACGCGCTTCCGGAATCACCTCTCAAAATGGACGCCGCCGGACGTATGCGGGCGATGGCCGCGCTCATGCGGCAACAGGGCTTGCCTCCGCGCATCTGGAGCACCGAGTTTGGTTGGGCGCTGCATCTCGACGAACCGCTGTCCTCACCCTCGGCGCGCCTCTTCGCCGCCTTCACGGCACAAGCGATTCTGCTGTCCCGCTCCGTGCCCGAGGTGGAAAAACTGTTCTGGTTTGCCGCCACGTTTCCCGGTCGGGAACGATCAAGCTCGTATGGCATGTTCCGCAAAGCGGACGAACGGGAGAACTACATCCGCGCCGATGGCAACTGGTATCCTTCGCCCTCGGCGGCGGCCTACGCGACCTGCGCCCGGTTGCTCGATGACGTTGTCTTCGTTCGCCAATTTGCCATCGGTCCGTTTTGCCATGTGCTGCGCTTTGCCAACGAAACGGAAAACAAGTCCGTGCTGGCTCTCTGGATGGAAGACACCGCTTCCGTCGGCGGCGGCGCCAGGCTCCGCCT
>JAISAX010000892.1 GCA_031266495.1 Opitutaceae bacterium | reverse complement strand
ATGACCACGTACGCCCATGAAAAGAAGTCCGGCGCGCGGCGCGCCTTCACGCTGGTCGAGCTTCTCACCGTCATCGCCATTATCGGCATCCTTGCCGCCATCATTATCCCCGTGGTGGGCAAAGTGCGTGCGTCCGCCCGCTCGGCCACCTGCCTCAGCAATCTCCGCCAGATCGGCATCGCCACGCAGATGTATCTCACCGAAAACAAAAATATCATGTATCCCCATGCCGGCGCCGCTCGCTGGCACCGTTATCTGAATCCCTATGTCAAAAACGTCCCCGCCGTCCCTGACTGGACCAAGGCGCGCAATTATTTCCTCTATTGCCCCGACATCCTTTTCGAACGCCGCGCCAACGGAGAGCCATTCAACGAGGCCTTTGTCGGCTACCTGAAAAACGCCTGGCTCGGCTCCACCGGCAACAACACGGTTGTTGTCATCACCGACGCCTATCCCCCCTCGCGTGTCGCCGTCATCTGGGACGACACCCACACCTACAATCCCTCCGCGCCCAACCCCGACGGCGGCAGTCCCGGCGCAGGCTATAATGCCAACGGCGGCTACGTTGGCGGCAGCGGCAGCTACTACAAACTCGCCTTCCGCCACAACAACCAGTGCCACGTCCTGATGCTCGACGGTCACGTCGCCTCGCTCAAGGCCGGCCCGACCAAAACCCCGGCAGATTATCCCCACCCGCAAATCCTCTGGGGAAACTTTCCCGATTACCCCAAGCACCCCGCCCTCCCGCCTCCCTGACACGGGTTGATCAGCCACCAGATACCCCTCTGGCCGGACGACCTGTTTCGTCCACCCGCCCATTTGTATCCGATTTTCCATGCACACTGTCCCTGTTCCCGCCTCCCGCAGTCTCCTGACGCTTCTTCGTCGCCGGCACCTTCGGACGCGTTTTCAAATCCGCCTGCGCCAGGAACCGCCCATGCTCAAACCCGGGATCCAACTCGCACTCCGCAAATGAAGACAAACGGCATCGCGCCCATCATCACAACGCTCGCCGCGCTGGCGACCCTGGCGCTCTGTGCAAACCCGGCCCCCCCTCCCCCCCCCCCGCCCGTTGAAGCCAATACCGGCGAGACCATTCATCTGCTCGCCATCGGCAACAGCTATTCGGATAACGCCACATGGCTCATCCCCCATCTGGCGAAAGCGGGCGGGAAAAAACTGGTGATCGGGCATGTCTGGATTGGCGGCTGCTCGTTCGCCCGCCATGCCCGGCATCTTGCCGCCGCCGAAAAAGACCCCGCCTCCGAAGAGGCGCTCGCCTACAACAACCTCGACAAACGCATTTTTGGTCCAGGCAAAAAAATCACCCTGGTGGAGGCGCTTGCCGCTGCGAAATGGGACTTCGTTTCCATCCAGCAAGCCAGTCTCTCCAGCTTTCAGCCCAGCCAGTATGAACCCTACGGGACCAGACTCATCGAAGGTATCCGGCGACATGCGCCCCGGGCGGAAATTCTCGTCCATGAGACCTGGGCCTATCGCGAAGATCACGACTATTTCAAAAAACACCCCGAATATAACCAGAAACGGATGTATGAAATCCTCAGCACCGAGTATCGAAAATTCGCTGACAGGCACGGCTTGAGACTCATCCCCACTGGCGACGCCATGTATGCCGCCAGCCAGACTGAACGCTGGACTCCCCGGAAAGACCCGGATTTCGACTATGAAAATCCTCCCAAAGGGAAACGTCCTCGCGAGAAAGGATCACTCTACGTCGGTTGGGTCTGGCGCAAAGATGCGCAAGGCGAGGAGAAATTCATTCTCGATGTGACCCATGCCAGCGGCGCGGGTTGTTACGTCGGGGCATTGGCTTTTTATGAAACGATCTTTCGGGAACCGGCGCTCGGCCTGGCAAGCTATGTGCCTCCGCGCGTCACACCCGGGGAGGCCACCGACCTGCGGCAATTCGTCCACGCGGCGGTCATGGCGGAAAACGCCCGCAAGGCCTCTTTGCCGAAAGCTCCACAAGCCCGCAATGATGCCCATCGACGCTTCCGGCTATTTCCCCGCCGCCAACGGCGACCGCCTGGTGTATCCAATTTCGGTTCGACGTTCTCAGTGGAAACAACGGGGAGAGAAGGAGGGGGGGGGAGGGAGGCGAAGGCCATCCCTCCTCTGTTTCCTCCGAAAACGTCGAAGAACTCGCAGGATTGACATGGCACGGGTGTCCAGTCCGTTCCACGTCACTTATCGCGTAACTTCATATACGCAAGAAGGATATCGACAGATATTCATATCCTCATTTGACGCGTTTTTGAATAAAAAAGACGCAATTTTCAGAGAAAAACGACGATAGCAATTGATATGCTGGAGACGTTCCGGTTTGTCCTGCGCATCATGATACCCGTCGCCGTTTCCCAGACATTTACTGCTCTGCCCGTGCTCCCCGCACAGCACAGCAATTGTGTGCCATGCCGAAACGACATCCCGACATCAGGATACCCTCTCCCCCCTCTCCAAAAAAACCGGCACACCGATGAATACCCCTGCCCCTGACATTGCCACCACGACCCTCGTCCCTCGCCGGGCGTCGCTTTGCTCCGCCCGTCGAGGACTTCATATGAAGTCCTCGGTCTCGATGCCTCCGGCATCCCTCTTCTGATCCCGGACCACGCACCTGCCGGACTGCCGACGGGTAGTATCCGAATTCCTGTGACGATCTCCATGCACGGGACCATGCGCCCAGCGCGACGCAAAACCAGCCACCGCCAGGCCGGGCAGCGGCAAACGCCGCGGTACGACGCGTGTTCCATTTCCGCAATACGCGGACCTCCCATTCCGACCCTCTGACGCAATCCCCCCCCCCCCTGCGCACACCATGTGCCAGTTGTTCCCCGTTCGATCAGCCAACATCCACAACTCACCGTTCCATATGATCATCCAAACCCGGATCACCAACACCATGAAAACCCATCGCACCACCATTATCGGAACCAACGCCAAGGCCACCCTTGTCGCGTTCGCCGCGCTCCTCTGCACCGCCGGCATCGCCACCGGCTTCGCCCAATCCGTGAGCACCCCCGCGCCCACGCTCCTTTGGAATTTCGACAGTATCACTGAAGGCACTACATCGGATTCCTCCGGCAATGGAAATAACGGCGCCGTCACTGGCACTGTTGCCACCGCGACCAGCGGACTCTCCGGCAGCACTGGCGCATTAACCGGTTTCTCGAGCGCCTCCAGCCAGGTGTATTACGACAGTGGCGTCAGCAATCTCCTTGAAACCTCCGGAAAGGCTACAGTGACCCTCTGGTTCCAGAATCCCGGAACCTCAACCCGCAATCTTCTGACCGGATTCGGCGCTATCAGCAACGGTGGCGAGAGGGCAGTCGAAATCTGGCTCACCGACGCCGACGAAGGAGGAAATCGCACGCTCAATCTCTCTTACCAACCCTGGACAAATGCCACCGCCGATTCACTCACAGCAACCAGTGCGTCACTGACACTGGAAGCAGATTCCTGGTATCAACTCGCCTTCGTCTGGGAACGTCAGGCGGGCAATACTTATAACTACACGGTCTATCTGACATCGGAAAAAGCATCCGGACTCGGCACAGCCTTGTTGTCAGGCTCGGTTAATCCGGCCCCGAGCACCTCGCGCTGGTTTTATGTCGGGGGGAATCCGGGAGGTTGGTACAACACCCACTTCAAAGCAGGCTTCCTCGGGGCCACCGCGTCTATTGACGAAGTATCTCTCTGGATCGGCACCGCGCTCACGACCGACCAACTCAACGCGAACTTCGCCCTGCACGCCTTCACCGGCACCATTCCCGAACCCGGCGCCGTCGCCGCGCTATGCGGATTCGCAGGGCTGATCGCAGCCAGCGTCATCCGCCACCGTCGCCAAAAACCCGCGCCACAGCACCTCGCGTAACATCCGTTATGTCAGAACCGCCCTGCGAGTGACCAGATCCGGATGAATGAAAAAATGGGCCACTTGTACGCCAAGATGCGTTTCCTGGCAGGCAGCCTCTCTCTCCAATCGTTCGACCGCTTGGTATCCGATTTCCTCCCACGCATGGACGAGGTATCCAGGACAAGAGCACCGATCAATCCGCGGAGGGCGACTCAAGCAGACGCAAGGGAAGGTTACGGCGTCCGTGAAGGAGCCTGTGAAGTAATCCGACCGAATCACTTCACGGTTCATTTGCAGGACACCGACAACGTTTCGACATGGCGAGCGATGTCACGCAATTCGTCTGCATGAAATGCCATGTGCCTGTCACGAACAGCAGACAACAAGGCCGCTTTTCGTCCTCGTCCGGGGTTATCGGGGTCATGCTTGGCCTGTCGCATTTTTGAAAAAAAAAGACGCAATCTCATCTGGATTACAGAAAGCGAAAAAGATAACGTTGCACGGCAAACCGGAACATTCCGCATCACCGGATTCATACCGGCAAACCACCGGACAAAACCGTTCCGGACCCGGTTCAACACACCTTATGACCATTGATTCTTCCGGTTATTTCCGCGATACCGCCGGCGCGCTCTTCATCCTCGTCGGGGCCAACTACTGGCCCGCGTCGTGCGGTGTGGAAATGTGGCAGGCATGGCCGGAAAACGAAATTTTTTCCGACCTCGATCTCATGGCGTCGCTCGGCTTCAACACCGTGCGTTTCTTCGTGCGCTGGCCGGACTTCGAGCCGCGCCCCGGTGAATATGACGCCACCATGCTGTCGCGACTGCTCCGCTTTCTCGATGCGTGTGTCGCGCGCGGATTGCGCCCGCAACCCAGCCTGTTCGTCGGCTGGATGAGCGGCGGCATCTTCTGGCCGTCATGGAAACCGGATACACAAAACCTTTTTTCCGATCCGGAACTCGTCGAACGCGGAGCGGCCTTCGCCCGTGTCATCACCACGCACCTGAAACCGTTCGCTGCGCATCTTTGCGGCATCGATCTGGGCAACGAACTCGACGCCCTGCCCGAATCCTCCGCCGCCTCGCCCGCGCAGGTCCGCGAATGGTGCCGCCGCATGACCGGCGCCATCCGCGACGTGTTGCCCGATGCGCTGATCCTCTCCGGTTGCGACCACCAGCAGGTCATCGCGGATACGGGCTGGCGCCTGGGAGACAATGAACAGCCCGGCATCGACGTGCTCACCATGCACGGCTATCCGGTGCCGACGTGGCACCCCGTGCCCTGCGGCGGCCTGGCGGATCCGCTCACGCAGTCACTGCTTCCCTTTTACGTGAAATGCACCCGCGCCTTCGGTCCGGTGATGTTGCAGGAATTCGGCACCATCTTGACAAACCCCGCCGCCGCGCCGCACGCCGACGCTTACCTCCGCGCCATCCTTCCCGCCTGTCGCGACGCCGGCGCGAACGGATTCCTGTGGTGGTGTTTCAAGGACATCACGGCGCGCGTTCATCCGTATCTGAAAAACAATTTTGAAAGCCAGCTCGGCCTCGTCGATACAGAAGGGCGCGTGAAGGAGGGGTTGCGCTATTTTGTGGAGTTTGCACACGAAGTCCGCTCCCCCGCGCAGGCTTCGCAAACGAAGCCCGCGCGAGAAACCGTCCATCTGTACTGGCCGGCCCATTACTATGATCGCGATGCGCCGCAAAACCCCGGCAACCAGCCGCGCGAGACCTCGCGGCGGCTCATCATCGCGAACCACCTTTTGCAGACAGCCGGCTTCCGCACCGGAATCGTGCGCGGAGACCGTCCCATCCCGACACCATCGGAAGGCGGCGTGCTGCGCATCGTTGTCGCCGGCTCGTTTCCGGCTCTCGACGAGATCGAAAGCCTGCGCCACTGGGTCGAGCAGGGCGGACACCTGCTCTGGCACGGCCCCGATCCGCTGGGCTGGGGCGCGGAAACCACCCGGCTGACCGGCGCCATGATCGCGGATTACCACGCCCCCGTCCCGACCACGGTATCGACAGACCAGGCCGTTTACCGCCTGGACTGTTATCCGCGTGGATTGCGTCTGGCGGTGGCGTCCTGCGGCGCGCAGACATCGTTCGTCGATGCCGACGGTTTGCCGATGATTCTGGAACGGAGCCTGGGCCAGGGCCGCGTCACCACGGTCCTCGCCGATGTCGAGGGCAGTATTTTGCGTCACTGGCAAACTCCGACGGCAGGCACGGCGGCTCCCGGAAGCAACTGGTACCGCTCCCTGCTGGCGGAGCCATTCGCCGACTCGCGCCCGACCGGGGCGACCGGGACGATTGATGGCGACGGGGAACGACGCGGCGAAGTGTCCGCCAGCATCTCTTCTTGACGCATTCTTGAAGAAAAAAAACGCGATTTCGTATAGAAACGACAACGAGAAACTGATATTCTCGGCGCAATCCAAACCACTCCTCCCCCCCTCCTCTCCCCTCTCTCTCATGTCACACATGCCGCTCACTTCTCTTACTTCCGGATTTGCCCGATTGGCCACCGCCCTGATTGAGCCACGGTGGCATTTTACTTGACT
>JAISAX010000053.1 GCA_031266495.1 Opitutaceae bacterium | reverse complement strand
TTTTTCTTCTGTCCGCTATATATAAACGCTCCGCCCGCATGTATAACCGACGCATCCTCCGTTGCGGATGTCGCCGCGAATGCAGCGTTGCCGGAAGCTGCGGCGGCGATGCCTGTTGTCGTCATGGAGTGCGTGTGGCGCATGGCGCGGTGGTCGGTCGTCTTGTTGAAGGAAGCGGTTGGTATCGACAGGATGATTACTGAAAAAGCGGCGAACTTGGCGGAGGATCGCATGAAAGCAATCGTATTTTCCAAAAATTTTTATCAGGAGATTTGAAAAATCCATTTTTGGCTGATGCCACGGAAGTTGTGTATCCCGATGTGGCGCGGGCATCCCTGCCCGTGGACGGCGAAGCCGCCGGACCGGGACAGAAAAGGCCTGGGCGAGACGCCCAGGCCGGCACGCGAGACGCGTGCGCTCCCCGGACCAACAAACCCCCTGCGGGCGAGCCGCGCAACTTCAGCGACTCCAGTCAGTAACTGATGTTACGCGGTACCTCTCGTAGGGGCTTCGCTTGCGAAGCCCGTGCCAGGCAAACGAATTGACGTATTTCCACTTGTGTCAGGCCCTTGAGGGCTTCGCAAGCGAAGCCCCTACAGTCGAACCGCGTAACGTCAGTCAGTAACCGGCCCAGATGTAGTCGTGGCTGAAGGGCTGCCCCGTAGTCCGCTCGACGATGTATTGGGCAACGCGTTCGCTGGAAAAATGCTCCCGGTAAAAGCGCCGGCCTTCCGCCGCGATCCGGCGGCGCAGCGCATCGTCCGCTTTCAGTTGGCGGATTTTTTCAACGAGTTCCTCCTGTTTTTCGAAAAAAACCGCCCGGTCCGGCCCGATCAGATCCTGCATCCGGCAGGCATTGTGGATGAACGGAACAATCCCGTTGCCCATCAACTGGGCCAGGCGATCCGAAGAATAAAGATAATCACCCTCCTGCCGGTTCAGATTCAGTCCCATCCGTCCCCGGGCAAGCACCGCATCGTAATCGCGCCCCCATACGGGCGGTTCGCCGAGGTAACCGAATGCCTTGAAAACAATATCGCTGCCTTCGAAGACCTTTTTCAGAGCCACCACCATGTCTTTGCGCCGGGTGTGCTCGTTGCTGTTGCCGCAAAAAAACAGATCGCAGGGCAAGTGCTCCTTCTCCGCATTGTTGAAACACTCCACCGCTGCATCGACCGGGTTGGGGATGTAATGGATAGTGGCCCGCTTTCCCCTGAATTGATCCAGCCCCGGCCCCGCGGTGGAGATAAAAATGGTATCCACCACGGTAGTACGGTCATGGATGGCCTCGACGTTGTGGGGGACAAACAGCGGATCCAGGTTCCTGAATGCAATGCGGACCTCCGGCAATCTTCGCCGGATTTCCGCGAGTGTGGCGTTCGTGATAATATCGCAATGGCCGAGCAAGATCATGTCTGGCCGAAAATTGTCAGCCACCTCGATCAACTTCCGGTTGGCCGCCCCGCGCCCCAAATCGCGCCAGCCAAACGGAGCGAGAAAAGCGGCGATATCCCGGTCGCTGAAATGAAGCACGTTATGAAAATTGCGGACCAGACCGTTGTACAGCTTGTGTTCCGTGCTGACCCGCGCCTTGCCCCAACGGCGTGTTTGTGCATAGCCGACCTGTAAAATTCGCATGTTTCCATGGGAGTCCGGCCGTTACGCTTGGCAAGCCCCCTTTCCCGCGGTCCGGCTGAATCCCGGAAGGATTGCCCACGGAACACACGGAATACACGGAAAATCAGATAACGAATCGCTCGTGTTCCACTTTCGGGAAGTGTCCGAAATTGACCAGAAGACCCACCTTCAGGCCAGTTGCATGCAGGTAGTTCTGAATCTGCGCCCGATGTTCGTTCGCCAGTTTCGAGACTGCCTTGAGCTCGACCAACACTTTTCCAAAACAGATGAGATCGGCTTTGTATGTCTGTTTCAACGGCCTGCCCTTGTAAGTCAGGGGGAGCATTTTTTGGGTTTCGAAGGGAATCCCCTGCGACTCAAGCTCCATCTCCAGGCATTCCTGGAAAACCGCTTCAAGAAATCCACATCCCTTCTCCTTATAGACCTCAAAGCAGGCACCGAGGATGCGATACGTTTCGTCTTTAAATATCAATTCCATGTATTTTTCTTCCGTGTATTCCGTGTGTTCCGTGGGCTAAAAAATCCGTTTCACAACAATCCCCGCGCATCGTCCGGTCTCGTGAAGCAGGCCCGGCGGCTCCGGCAGTCCTCGTCCGCCTGCCTGCCAGTCTGCGAACCGCGTGGCATACCCCGCCGCCACGAGTTCGTCCACGGCCCGAGCCACCCGATCGTTCGCCCGCAGGCGCGGCACCGGCAGCACGCCCGTCCGGGCTCCGGCCGTCACCGCCTCGTGGACCATCGAAACGCTGTCCTCCGTCACCCATGCCTCGCTTGCTCTCGCCAGTTGCTCCGGCAGCCAGCCGGGCTCCGTTTGTCCGTGCGGCGCGAACTGCGCCGGCGCGCCCGCGGCCCGCAGCCGTTCCAGCGTATCCGCCGGTGTACGACGCGAGTCTCCGATCGTCCATGACAGATCCGGACGGGCCGCCAGCACCGCGACCACCGCCGGCACGAGCGCCGCCGTAGCCCAACCGTGATGTTTCGAAGGGCCTCCCAGCAAAAGAAGCCCTCGCGGCTCCTTCGCCGCCGCCATCTCCGCTGCCGTCCTTTCCGGCAGGCGGTTGAGCGCGCCAAAAGTCGGCACGATTCGCCCGCTCCCTTCATCCGCCCCGCCGGCAACGACGCCACGCAAGTCGTGCCGCGGCGCCAGGCACAGGTCAAACAGCCATGAAGGCAACGACGGTTTCATGATGACCACCGATGGCGCCCCGAAGCGTCTCGCCGCCAGCCACAGCGGGAGGTGCGTGGAATGCCCCGCCGCGATGACAACCCGCGGCGCGCCTTCCCCCTCCGCCCGCGCAGCCCGGATGCGTTCGCCGGGACCGGAGCCAGCGGCAAATCGCACCAGGTCGATCGCCACCGCTGTCGCGCCGCCGAGTCGCCGCTGCACGGCCTGCGCCAGGCCGATGCTCTGGTTTTCGTGACCCGGCCGGCCATCGGAAAGTACCCGGATGCGGCTGGGTCTGTTCCCGCTGGTTGCCGCGCTCACGGATTCACGGTCTCCTTTCCCGGCAATGGCGCGAGCACGGGCAGAGCCAGCTTCAGGCAGGCTTTTTGCACGGCCCGATTCTCCTTGTCCACCCGCACGAACTCCAGAGGCAAATCCGCCGCCTCGTCAATCCCCCGCAACCCTCCCGCCAGGGTCGGGATGTCCGCGCAGGCCGTATTCAGTATATGGATGCGAGCCCCGTCCGGCAGCCATGCCGGCGTGGGGTTTCCCGCCGGCAGCACATATTCCCACAACAGATCCCCGACCGCGGCTTTTGGCAGTTGCGGGGCCCGGGCCGGGTCGCCAACCCAGACGAGCGCGCGGCGCGGTTTGCTCCAGGCCGATGCGGCCGCGTCGCGGGGCGGCCGGCCGCTGAGCGAGGCGGGGTTGTCCCGCCGCACCCGCCAGCGGTCCTGCAACCAGAAAACATCTTCCGGGCTCTCCCGGATCGCTTCCTCCAGCAGGCGCATGCATGCCGTCGTCGAGGAGGTGCTGTCGGCCAGCCGGTGAAATTTCAGACGCCAATGGCCCGGCGATGTCGTGCGCATGGAGATGCCGAAGATGGTCGCGCCCGTGCGTCGCGCCATCAGAGCCGGCAACGGCGTGCAACTCGTGAGGCGCCCGAAGTAGGGAACGATTTCGCCCACCCGCTCCACCCTCTGGTCCGCGAGCACGCCGAGCCAGCCTCGCCGGCGCAGAAACGCCGCCATTTCCAGTGGACCCGAATGTTTTTCGAACAGCACCATGCCCATGCGCTGGCGGGCCTCCTTGATCCGCCGGTCGAGCATCGGGTTTTTGATGAAACGGTAGATCGTCCCGGTCGGCCGGTCAGGCACCAGCAACGGAAACATCTGCGACAGCGCTTCCCAGTTGCCCATGTGCGGCAGGATGCCGACCACGCCGCCGGTGTCTGCGGCCAGAATTTCCGCGATCAGCCCGGGGTTCGCCACGGTCACCAGCCGGCGCAATTCGTCTTGCCGGATTTTTACGCAACGCAGGGCCGAAAGCAGATTGGCGCCGCTGCGCCGGAAAACCTCGCGCGTCATCACATCGATTTCGGCGAGGGTTTTTTCGCCGGCAAAAGCGATGCGGAGATTGCGCCGCACCGTCCGCCGCCGGCTGCCGAGCAGCCGCCAGCATGTTTCGCCGATCATCTCGCCCCAGTGCGCCACGGTCGCCGCCGGCAGCAGGGCCAGCGTGCTCTCGCAGAGTTCGTATCCGACCGCCTCCAGCCACCAGCGAAGACGCTTCAGGAAGCCGGCGGTCCGGCGCAGGGAACGGCGCCGGGTGCGCCCGACAGTGGCCGGTGCTCCGTCGAGGTCGGGTTGGGTGGTCTCTGACATGGAAAACGGATCATGCTGGAAACCGTCACCCGCCCCGCAAGCGAAGTTTCTTCCCGCAAGGAGGTTCACGGAACGGCGAAGCCGCAACCGTAGGAACCGTACAAAACGGACTCTATTGCGGCCGGAACCCGTCGCGCCAGGCCTTGCCCAGTTCGAGCTGCCGCCGGAGCGCCGGCCAGTCGTGGTTTGCCAGCGCCGCCTGGAAATCCTGCAACTGCCCCGAAAACCGCTCCAGCGCGCGCAGCACGTGGTCGCGGTTTTGCTGGAAAATCTCCACCCACATCGTGGCGTCACTCGCGGCGATCCGCGTGGAATCGCGCAGCCCCCCCCCCCCAGGTGTCGCCACTCGCCCGGCCGCCCCGCCAGCGTATCCGCCAGCACCGTGGCCACCGCCTGCGGCAGGTGGCTGATATGCGCCACCACCTCGTCGTGCAGTTCCGGCGTGAGCGAGACCACCATCGAGCCGAGATCCCGCCAGAAATCCGTCACCCTGCGCACCGCCGCCTCGGGCGAGCCCGGATACGGCGTCACGAAACACGTGCGCTTCTCGAAAAGCGCCTCCGAACCATTTACCCAGCCCGTCTTCTCGCTCCCCGCCATCGGGTGCGAGCCGACAAACACCACCCCCGGTCGCATCGCCGTGCGCGCCTCGTGGCACAACCGCGCCTTCACGCTGCCCACATCCGTCACCACCGCGCCCGCCGCCACCTGCGGGCCGACCTGCCGCGCCAGTTCGATGATCGACGCCACCGGCGCCGCCAGCACCACCAGCGACGCCTCGCGCACCGCGGCCTCCGGCGACTCCGCCACCGCGTCGCACCACGGCTGCCCGCGCAGCGCCGCCCGCGTCTCCGCCCGCCGCGCCCAGATCGTGATGCGCCCCGCCAGCCCGCGGGCGCGCGCCGCCCTGGCCACGGACCCCCCCAGCAACCCGGGGGCAAGGATAACGAGGTGTTCGATACTCACCCCGCCGAGAAACGACCAACCCGCCCCCGATGTCGAGACCACAACCGCCCGTTCCGCGCAAAATCCGCCGCCCCCCTCCCCCCGCCCGCACTGAAAAAAAACCCGCGAGAGAATCCGTTGCATTTGGCCGCGACTTCCCCTTGGCTGACAAACCTCTCCCCTCTATGCCAAGGTTCCGTTTCCGCCGCCGCCTCGCCACCATCTGGCAAAAACTGTACAAGGTGCTTCTCGCTGCCTTGGGCCTCGCCATGCTGGGCACTCTCTATTACGTGCTCGCCAACCTCGGCCCCGGCAAGCTCGACGATCCCGCCACCTCGCAACTGATCGACGACCCCGCCGTGATCGCCCTGATCAGGCAGGTGGACGACCTCGAAAAGCAGTACCGGCAAGTGGCCGACGCCGGCGTATTCACCCCCGAAGCCCTCCAGGCCCTGGAAAAGGCCGTCGCCATCCAGCGCGACATCGTCCGCCGCCTCCCCCTCTCCAGCTACGAACAGGCCAACCGCCTGCGCGACCTCGAAAGCCGGTTCGATTCGGCCCGCGCCCGCGACATCGTCGGCCGCATCGGCCAGCTCGAAAAAGAAGGCGATACCGCCGCCGCCCGCGGCGACATTGCCCGGGCCAAGGCCGACTACGAAGAAGCCCTCCGCCTCCAGCGCGAGATCAACGTCACCAGCGCCAGCACCGAATACAAGAACTACATGCGCGAAGCGACCCTCTCGCAGTCCCTCTCCTCGGTCGATGCCGCCCCGCTCAACCACCAGAAAGAAGCCGCCCTCACCGCCGCCCGCAACGCCCTCGCCGAAAAACGCTGGCGCGACGCCATTGCCGCCTTCACCACCGCCCGCGACCTCCAGGTCAGGATCAACGGCGAATACCCCCGCACCCGCTTCGTTGACGTGCAGGGCGTGGACAAGATCGACGCCGAAATCGAGACCCTCAACGCCGCCGACGCCGCCGACGAAATCGAAAAACACATTACCGCCGCCGAACACGCCGACCTCATCGCCGATTACGACGAAGCCGCCCGCCTCTACACCCGGGCCGCCGCCATCCAGCGCGAGATCAACACCACCTTCCCCCGCAGCCGCTTCGTCTCCTCCGCCCGGGTGGACGAACTCGAAATCCGGAGCCAGACCACCCACTCCCGCATGCTCGGGCACAAGCTCGAAGCCCTGGACAAGCAGATCGGCCTCG
The DNA here is from genome assembly GCA_031266495.1 of Opitutaceae bacterium. The sequence continues at coordinate 1,120 of JAISAX010000053.1, read as the reverse complement.
CCCTCTCCCGCCGCCATGTCGTGGCCGCCGAGCTCGACATCCCCGCCGCCGTCGCCCTGCTCGAGAAAATCGAGACCGACTTCCCCCGCAGCCGGCTCAACAGCGGCATCCGCAAGATCCGCCTCTCCTGGCTCAACCTCAAGAAGACCGACATCGGCCCTCTGCAGGACGATATCTATGCCCACATCGCCCTCATCCCCGATCTCCCCGAAATCCAGACAAGCGCCATTGAAGTCACGCAGTCCCTTTACAAGCGCATCATGAACACCAACCCCAGCCGCAATCCCGGAGACGCGCACCCCGTCGAGTCCGTGACCTGGAACGAGGCCGGCGAATTCTGCAACCGTCTCGGCTGGCTGCTCGGCGCCCCCGTCCGCCTGCCCACCGAGGCCGAGTACCGCGCGGCCATCAAGGGCGGCGCCGGCGGCGTCCAGTCGGCGGACAACGGAGCCGCGCAGACCCGCGAAGCCGGTGCGCTCGCGCCCAACCAATTCGGCATCCATGATCTCCTCGGCAACGTCGCCGAGTGGCTCCAGGACGTGGACGACACCCGCGACACCCGGGTCACAGGCGGCAGCTACCTCGACCAGGCCGACCGGCTGACCGAGCTGACCATCGTCAAACAGTCGCGCAACGACCGGGCCCGCCACATCGGATTCCGTTTCGTGATCGAGCGCCCTGCCCTCGTCACTGCCGAAAAGTGAGCGACTGAAAATCCCCCCCCCCCCGAAATGCGAAAAAGGCGGCTGTCTGTACATCGCAGACCGCCGCCCCTGTGCTCCCCCGCTTATCCTGCTGCATCTGCCAGTGAGTATAAAAGCCCGGGCACCGGACGGAGGGGGGGGGGAGAGCATTCCCATCCGGTCCGCCCCCCCTCGCCCGGAAGGGATGGAGGAAGAACACTCAACGTTAAATATTAAATATTACATATTACATATTAACTGAAGTTACGCGGAACGACGTGGCACGGGCATCCAGCCTATAAGCGCTAAGGTATGATGGAGGGCCATGAAGAGCGAGGCGGGAGGCGTTTTTTATTGCGGAGGCGGGAGAGGGAGAGGCGGGAGCGGATGGAAGGGCCGAGAGAGAGGAAGTCGGAGAGGGAGGGGGCGATGCGGAG
>JAISAX010000875.1 GCA_031266495.1 Opitutaceae bacterium | reverse complement strand
CAAAGGCAAATCGCACGGCTTTCCAGGGGTTGCCACGACGCAACGCATGCCGGCTCCGGATACATGCCCGCGATTGTTTCACGGCAGATGCGCCGCCCGCGTCCTCATGCCGCGATTCCACCAGCCGGCTCAGGACGGCAAACAGGTTGTAGTCGTAAAGCACACGGCGGCGGGCCTCCGAAAGCGCGCGGATACGCCGGGAATGAAGGTCGTCACGAATGGCCTTCCGGATCACTTCCGCCGCCTCGCCGGGATCGCGAATGTCGATCTCCACAAAACTCTCTTCCGGAAAATAGTCCGCCACATTCGGACATCCGTAGTAGATCGGCAATGACAGACCGAGAAACGGGTCCGCCAGCTTTTCCGTCCAGTGATGGAGCGCCCGGTGATTTTCGATGGCCAGGTGATACCGGTAGGGATCGATCGCCTCCGCCTTGTCCTCGATAAAGCGGACGCCGTGACCGAAAACATCCATTTGCGGAAGCAACCCGCGCAGGGTCTGGACGAACTCGTAACGGGCGCGGTGCAGGGTGTGTCGCTGGCGCTTGTCAGAACAGACGGTCGCAAGATCGGCCGTCTTTCCGGGCGCCCTAGACGAACGAGGCGATGGCATCGAAATCGTGTATCGACATTTTGCTTGCACCGTAAAACCAGCGCAAACCCGGCTGGCTGAAAACCGCGTCGGGATGACGGATCACCCAGGATTCCTGACTCGTCAGTACATGCCCGAACTGGTCCAGAAAATCGTCGCCGTAGCATTTGACCGACGCCGGTTCCGTGGTGACGAGCAGCGTGTTGCGCGGATGGCAGGCGAGCGGTTCGCAACGCACGGAGTGGCGTTCCATGGCGAGTGCGGGCAGATCGTCATAAACGACGAGCCAGTCATAATGCCGGTCATCCGGATCGAAGGTAAAATCGCAGTGTCCCCATACGCCGCTGCGGCCGGGAAACTGCCGGAGCCAGACGTCGGCTCCGGATCCGGCGCACCCTTTGGCTACAAATTTCACACGGAGCCGGTATCGCAACATGATTATCAACCGGAGATTTGCTCATCATGAATATGACAATGATGAAAAAATTCTCGCTCCCCTGCCGGCATCAACGACCGGTAAACGTCTTCTGTTGCGCCTGCGGTCTGTGTCAGCGTGAGTTCGCCGGGTAATGCGCCCGGAGTTTGCGGGCGAAGCAACAAGGCGCGCGTGCGCGCCGCCGCCTCGTTCACGTCGCCGACTCGCACCAAATCCTGCGGAAACATCGCGCGCAGTTGTTCGCCCACGCCGCCATGATCGTAGGCCACCACGGGCTTGCCGAGCGCCATCGCCTCCAGCGATACCCGGCCAAACGCCTCCGGACTGGTCGAAAACGAAAACACCACCCGCGCCATGGCCATGACCTCGCGCAAGTCGCTCCGGTGTCCGAGAAACGTGATACGCTCCGCAATTCCGAGCCGCTCCGCCAGTGTCCGCAGTTCCCGCTCGTACGCCTTCTTCCGGGGATGAGCCTCGCCCGCCAGCGCCCCCTGTACGGGCAATCCCCCTGCGAGCAATCCTGCCACCAGCCGGAAAAAATCCTCCTGCCCTTTCCAGCGCGTAAGCCGTCCAGGCAAGAGAAGCAATTCACGCCCGTCCAGTCCCGGGTGCTCCAGTCTCCATCTTGAGAGCCATTCCCCGGAGGGACGAAAACCGCGGGGGTACCTCTCAGGGTCCGCACCCCACGGAATCACCCGGATACGATCCGGAGCCGTGTGCGGATAATTTTCCCGGATATAGTCGCGAACGCTCGCCGACACCGCGATCACCCGCTCGCCGCGTGTCATGATTTCCGAATACAAGTTGGCCGAATAAAACCCGTGCACGGTCGAAACCAGCCGCGGACGCGTTGCCGGATTCATTTTTCGCCAGGCCAACCAGGCCAACCAGGCCGGTGCCCGTGAATGAACATGCACCACGTCGGGCCGTTCGCGCTCGAACAGCCGCCGCAACGGACGCACCTGCAACAACGACCACAGCCGCTTCCTGTGAACCGGCGTCGTCACATGCCGGCTGCCCGTTTTCTCCAGCGCATCTGGCGGCGAAACCTCTGGCACGGTACGGCAATGTCGCCGAAATCCGCCGCCTTGCCAAAGAAACCCGCGCCGCCTTGGCTGCTCTTGATGACGCCTTGAAAAAATTTTAACCTCGTATGATTTCGGAAATCATACTCCTGCTTTCGCATTAGTAACATCCCGACGCCCGGCACACAGTCACCCATGAGCGAAAATATCAAAAATCCATCCGGAACGCGAATCCCTGCTTACTGGTGGCGAAGCAGGCAAAACTTCGGTGACACGCTCACACCTGCCATCATGAACCGGGTTGGCTCCAGATTCGGAGCCGAGGTGTACTGGTCCGATTTCCGGAATTCGGAGATACTCGCCGCAGGCTCCATTCTGGAAACAAGGCACCGGGAACCCTACACCGGCTCTGTCCTCGGCTCCGGATTACGCCACGGCACACGGGTTCCGGATTTTTCCAGAGCCAACGTATGTTTTGTCCGCGGACATCTGACTCGTGAGAAGCTGAAAGTCCGCTGCAACACCGTGGGCGATCCGGGTATACTCGTTTCCCGCCTGATCCCTGCATCTCCAGTCCGGTACAAGATCGGGGTCATTTTTCATTTCAACGATTCCAACAGGAAGTCTTTCGAACAATCCATGACCCGCGACGATCTGTTGATAATCGATCCGGAACAGGACGTCACCTCGGTTGCGCCCCTTGTTTCATCATGCGCCCGGATCGTTTCCTCATCACTGCATGGCCTGATACTGGCCGACTCATACGGGATTCCCAACCGGTGGTTACGCATGAGCGGAAACGCCGAGCCTGACTTCAAGTATCATGATTATTTTTCTTCCGTGAATCGCACCGGCGATGCGGCTGCTTCCTTTTCCCTTGATGAGCTGGATCAGCTTCTTCCGGGCGACATTCCGTACTGGAAATTCGTGGAACAGAACATGGATGATCTGGAAAAGGAGCTTGATGCCTACTTCCGGAATTTACCAACCCGGCTTCCCCTTATACGGAAAAAACAGGCAGGAGCGAAAGCGGACGGACGGTTCCGTGAATGGTTGCTCGCCAAAAAACTCATAAGAGGCGATCGGACCAGGACGATCTACAACACTATGATCAGGGTCATATCGGCACTCATTCCCGGCAGGCACAGACGAAAGGATTTCCGGGAGTCACACCTTGTCCGGCAGGCAAACCGGGAAAGAGGAGATGGGTGTAACTGATGTTACGCAACCGGAGGTAGGGGCTTCGCGTGCGGAGCCCGCGCCAGGCGGGTGAACAGAACTGGCGCATCTCCCGTTGCGACAGGTCCTCGCGGGCTTCGCAAGCGAAGCCCCTACGATATGAGGGTCCATCCGGAAGGATATTTTTTGGGCATTCCCGGATTTTCGGGGGCGAAAACAAGACGTCCCTCTTCCAGGCCTTGACCCGCCCCCAACCATGCCCCCCACCAACTGTAGCTGCTGTTGGCGATAATCGAATGACGGCATTGGGTCATCAGCCACAAGTCGGCAATCTCGTTGTCATTGTTATGCGTGACATACGAGACAGGCGCGCGCCTGAAATCCAGGTTCTCCCGCGCCCAGTCGGGGGCGTCTCCGAAGACGAAGAAGCGAGGCTTTTCCAGACAGGCGGAAACCCTGTCAATCGCTTCCTGGTAATATCCGCTCGCAAGCAACACCGGATAGCGGACCCGCCGCAGGTGCACGAACACGCTCCGGGATTCCCGCATCTGTTTCGCCATTGTGCCGTCGGGATTGTCGGCGCAGGCGGCGGCGGGCGGGGGCGGAGCAAGTTCGCGCCGGATGTTCTCCGCGAAATCGGAAAAATATTCTTCGTCCTGCCAGTATCCCCACAGCGTTACACGCGGTTTCAGCGGAACCAGGCGGCGCAAAACCTCTGGAGTCACTTGCGCGCTTTCCGCCAGATAAGTCCGTTTTTCCAGGGGTCTGAACTTGTTCCAGAAACGGATCAGCTTGTGCCGCGGATGACGCAATCCGGGGGCAACCCTGAACGGTTCCGGCATTTCACGCGCGGCGATCGGGAATCTGTCCATGCGGTACGAACGGCTGTATCGGTCCCTCTGATACCCGCGTTTCCCGTCAAGAAGCAGTTCCCGTCCGGTCCTCAACGCGAATGCCCGCGCCGCCGCGTACATGAAGAGCTGGTTTCCCAGCCCGCTTTTCATGATCGAAATGATATATCTTTCGTCCGGTTTGTTGTTCATCTCAAAAATATCACGGTTTCCGGGGGACCAAATCAGAGGGGTTTCGGGCCGGGCCCGAGACGTTTCCGCAAGAACCTGACCTCCTTTTCCGCGCCTTCGCCCCGATCCCGGAAGGCCATCAGGATGGCGATTCGTTTGCGCAATGCGCGCACCTGCCTGCGCGCCTTTTTCCCGGCCAGCCATCTCAGCAGGCGTCCGGGCTGGAAAAACGAAGCATACCCGAACCCGTCCACAAGCGCCAGAAAGTCATCCTGCCCGGCGGCCTGCACCAGAAGGATGTTGTGCAGAAGGAGGGCGCGGGAAGGCGGGGTCTCCCTCATCCAGAACCGTTCAAATTCGCACAGGACACGCTCCACTCTTTCGCTCAGGCCTTCCTCCCAGATATGCCATTCCAGTGTGCGGGAGATGCTTCCGTCCGCATCCCGGTAAAGCGTCGTCACGCCGCCCGGGCCCAGATTGGTTGACACATGGCCGTGCCAGGCCGGGAAACGATGCCGTTCCCGCGGACTCGTCAGGCGTCCGATGAGAGCCAGCGCCTGCTCTTCCTTGAGGTTTTCATCGAAGGACCGGAGCGGACGGAGCCGCTTCAGCCAGAAAGCGCGGGCGCGTTTGCATTCCGGCGTGCGACCGGGCAGCGCCACCTTCACGCAAAGGCCCGGATCGAAGGGATGCACATGGCATGAACGGTTGCCGCCCGATGCAAATCCGGGCGCCAGCTCCAGCGTATCGTTTATCGCGGACGGTTGTTTCCAATCCATGGTTACGGGATTCCGGTATTGTTAAGGGAGGTTCTAAAAATTGAACAGAAGGCAACGAAGAGAACGAAGAACAACCAGGGAAGCAGGCGCCTCATTCTTATTTAACTCAATTAGATTAAATTAATTATCATTCATGGCCTTCTTTGTTTTTCCTTCGTTCCCTTTGTTTCCTTCTGTTCAAAAATGAATTTTTAGATCCTCCCTTAACGTTTAAAGCCGTGCGTTCTTTGGCCGGAGCGTCACCGGAGATGCACCCGTTCGTGATAAATCTCCAGCGTCGCCTCCGTCATGCGCTCCAGCGTGAACTCCGGCGCCACGTCCGCCGGACCCTCCGGATGGAACAACAATTCCCGCGTACGTCCCGCCGCCGCCTTCACATCGCCCGGCGCCACCAGACCGCGCGGGAACATCACTCGCAACTGCTCGGCCACCCCGCCGTGATCGTAGGCCACCACCGGCTTGCCCAGCGCCATCGCCTCCAGCGACACCCGCCCGAACGCCTCCGGCCGGATCGAAAGTGAAAACACCACCCGCGCCATTGCCATCACCTCGCGCAAGTCGCCGCGGTGTCCGAGAAACGTGATACGCCCCGCGATCCCGATCCGCTCCGCCAGCGCCTGCAACTCCTGCTCGTAGTCCTTCTTCCGAGGATGGGTCTCGCCCGCCAGCACTCCCTGCACCGGCAACCCCTGGCGAAGCAGGTCGGCCACCAGTCGCAAAAAATCCTCCTGTCCCTTCCAACGCGTGAGCCGGCCCGGCAACAGCAACAAGTCGCGCCCGTCCAGCTCCGGCTTTTCCCGCCGCCAGCCGGCCAACCACTCCGCCGAAGGCGCGAACCCGCGACCGTACGCCTGCGGGTCCACCCCGCGATGGATGACGCTCAACCGCTCCGGCTCACGCACGGCCAGCGCGCGCGGGTAGTTTTTCCGCACGTAATCGCGCACACTTTCCGACACCGCGATCACGCGCTCCCCCCGCGTCATGATCGCCGAATACGCATTGACCGAATAAAAACCGTGAACCGTCGAAACGAGACGCGGGCGCGTCGCCGGATGCATCTTTCGCCAGGCCAGCCACGCGATCCAGCCCGGCACCCGCGAACGGATATGCACGACATCGGGACGTTCGCGCTCGAACAGGCGGCGGAGCGGGCGCACCTGCAACAGGGATAACGGATGTTTTTGATGGACCGGCATCGCGATGTGACGTCCGCCCGCGGCTTCCAGGTTTTTTACCAGACGTCCGCCATGGGAAACCACCAGCGCCTCGTGCCCCTGAGCGACCAGATGCGCGGCAACCTCCAGCGTGCCGCGTTCGACGCCGCCGGAATTCAGTTCGGGAAGAATCTGGAGCACCTTCATTTCAGGGAAGTTTTAAAAATTGAACAAAAGGCAACGAAGAGAACGAAGAACAACCAGGGACGCTTCCTCTTCGCTCCTTTTTAACTTCGTTAAAATAAACAGGTTATTATTCATGGCCTTCTTTGTTTTACCTTCGTTGCCTTTGTTTCCTTCTGTTCAGAAACGAATTCCCGGAACGTCCCTCCCCTCCCCCCCCCCCTTCCTGTTGTTGTTCCGCCTGGCCAGCGACGCGAACAACTCCAGGTATTGCCCGACAACCGCTTCCCTTGAAAATCCCCTGCGCCACTTTTCCTCGCCATTGCGCACCAGCCGGGCGCAAAGCTCCGGGTCGGACCCGAGTTGCACAAGCCGGTCCCGAAGCTGCGGGACCGAGTCGATATCGAACAACAAACCATTGACGCCGTCATCGACCAGCCAGTCCGGCCCCTTCGCGCGGGAAGCCACCAGCGGCCTCCGGTGTGCCCAGGATTCCATGACGACGTTGCCGTTCGGTTCGTAGCGGGAAGGGAAAACGGAAATGTCGCAGGCGCCGAACAGGGCGCCCACGTCCCGACGCCAACCCAGGAAACGCACCCGGTCCGCAAGCCCCAGCCCGCGGGCCAGTTCGCGCAGATCGGCCTCCAGGGGGCCCTCGCCGGCGAGAAGCAGGATCGTGCCGGGCACCTCGGCCATCGCCCGGATCAGGGTGTCATGCGCCTTGGCCGGGTGCAGGCGACCGAGCGCCAGCAACACCGTGTCTTCCGGCCCGATTCCGAACTCCCGGCGCAAGTCCTCCCGTGCGCGACCTGCGTCGCCGTCCATTGGAGGAGTCTCCCCGAAATTCGGAATCAGGCTGCTGGCGTTTTCCGGCCAGCCGGAAGCCCGGATATGGGCGACGAGATCCGGAGTGATGCCCACCAGATGATCGCAGCGCCGGTAGTATCCGATTTTGTAGTACCCGCCCAGACGCCCGACAATCGGACAACAACCTCGCGGCGCCCGTCGCGAAGCCCGGTTCATCCAGGTCAGCGCGGCATCCGGAGCGAAACGCCCGAACGTCGCCTTCAACACACGCCGGGCTTTCCACTCCCGCCATCCGCCGAACCGGATCGGGACCACTTCCACGTGCGGGTATTTTGCGAAGAGCCGCTCCCGTTCGGCATTCGGCTCGATGACCAGGCATTGGGGCACTCCCGCCTCGGCAAAAGCCAGGCCCAGCTTCTCGAAAAAGGTTTCCGCCCCGCCCGGCTGGGTGGACAGCATCATCTGCAACAGGCGCGGAGGCGACAGTTGCGGCGGCGGCGGCGGGAACCCGGAAGAGGAGGAACACATTTTCGGGCAAGCAGAATTATGGTTTCCGAAACCATGCGAGGCTAAAATTTTTTCGTATTTCCCCGTTCCGTTGCATGGCTCCGGTAACGGAAGGTACGCGGCAGGCGGAGAGGCCCGGGCTTTTGCTGACAAACGCCCGTGGACGGCGCGAAACGCCGCCCACCAGCCCCGCCAACAGCCTCCGGAACACGGGCTGGAAGCCCGTGCCACGCGGAGAGGCAACGTTCACGGCAAGGATGCCCGTGCCACTTCCGGAACACGGACAAGATGCCCGTGCCTCGGCTTTGCTTGCTGCATATCTACTTTTTGAGATGCACCCGCGGGCGTACCTTCCGTTCTGAACGTCCCCTTGCTGACAAGGAAGGGAGGGCTTAGCCGCGCTGGCCGCGCTTGCGCTGGCCGCGACGCGCGGCGGCCAGCATCAACATCGCCAGGCCGGCCAGCACCGCACACGTGGCAGGCTCGGGCACCGCAACCGCATTCACGATGGCTGTCAGCGTCACATTGCCGCTCAGGTAGCTGATCGTGTAGTCGTTGCCGCCTTGCGATGTGTAGGTCGCTCCCTCGTTATAGCCGCC
>JAISAX010000874.1 GCA_031266495.1 Opitutaceae bacterium | reverse complement strand
GCGTCATCCGGAACACATCGGTTTTGTCAGGCTGACAAAACCCTCCCGCGCCCGGATTCACGGTTTTGTCAGTCTGACAAAATGCTGTTCGCATTAAAACTATTGCTTTTGTCAGGGTAACAAAACCCTCTCCGCATCGGGATTACTGCTTTTTTGCGCCAACCCGTCTCCTGTTTTTTCCCGATACCGCCGCTCCGGGTTCCGCCTCTCTCTCTCCCACCACTTTCAATTACACCCCGGGCCCGAACTGGTTGAAAAAACGGCTTCCCTTCCGGCGCGCGCGCACCAGCCTTGTCGGTCTTTTATGGAAAACCTCTCCGACAACCAGCGCGTCGTGATCACCGGCCTTGGCGCGATCCATGGCCTCGGTACCGACGTCGAGTCCTTCTGGCAGAGCATTGCGGCCGGCCGCAATGGCATCGACCGGGTCAGCCGGTTCGATCCCGCTCCCTTTGCGACGCAGATCGCGTCGGAAGTGAAGGGCTGGAACGTGGAGGAGCACATGGACCCGAAGGATGCGCGGCGGCAGGACCGGTACACGCATTTCGGTTTTTGCGCCGCCCGGCAGGCGGTGAAGGATGCCGGCCTCGACATGGCTCGGGAAAATCCCGACCGCGTGGGCGTGGTCATCGGTTCGGGCATCGGCGGCATGTTCACGTACGAGACGCAGCTCGGGCGACTGGCCGAGGGCGGTCCCCGCAAGGTGTCTCCGTTCGCCATCCCGGCGCTGATCGGCAACATGTGCTCCGGCATGGTGGCGATCGACACCGGCGCGCGCGGCCCCAATTTCGGTCTCGTTTCCGCCTGCGCCACCGGCACCCATGCCCTTGGCGAGGCGATGCACATGATCCGCCGCGGCGACGCCGATGTGATGATCGCGGGCGGCGCGGAGGCGGCCGTCACGCCGTTTGCCTTTGCCTCGTTCTGCGCGATGAAGGCCATGAGCACCCGCAACAACGACCCGGCCACGGCCTGCCGTCCGTTCTCGCTGGGGCGCGACGGTTTTATCATGGGCGAAGGCGCCGGCGTGCTCGTCATCGAGTCGCTGGAACACGCCCGCAAGCGCGGCGCCCGCATTTATTGCGAACTGGCCGGCTACGCCGCCACGGCCGACGCCCACCACATCACGATGCCCGACCCCGAGGGCAAGGGCCTGGGCATGGCGATGACGCGCGCGCTGAAGAGCGCCGGCGTGAGGCCGGAGGAGGTCGATTACATCAACGCCCACGGCACGAGCACGCCTTACAATGACAAGTTCGAGACGTTCGCCATCAAGCGCGTCTTTGGCGACCACGCGAAGAGGCTCGCCGTCAGCTCCACCAAGTCGATGACCGCCCACCTCCTCGGCGCGGCCGGCGGCATCGAGGCGATCATCAGCGCGAAGACGATCGAAAAAGGCATCATCGCCCCGACGATCAATCTCGACGAACCCGATCCCGAACTCGATCTCGACTACGTGCCCAACCAGGCACGCGAACGCAATGTGCGCGTGGTGCTCAGCAACAACCTCGGCTTCGGCGGCCAGAATGCCGCCGCCGTGTTCAAGGCGCTCTGATCCGCCGGCTCCCGCCAGCTCCCGCCAGCTCCCCAAGGGCTCAGAAGCTCCAGTTGACGATCGGCAAGACCGGGAACAGGTCGGAGTTCTTCGCGTAGTTGATCAGGCCGATCTGGACGCCGTGGAGATTTTCGGCCCAGTTGACGAAGCCGAGCTGGAGGCCGCGGACCTCATTGGCCTTGTTGAACAAACCCACCTGCACGCCGCGGAGGCTGCCCTCGACCAGGCCCACGAGCGCGGTTTGCAGACCGGCGGATTCTCCCTTGAGGCGCGCGATCCATGCATCTTGCCAGCCGGCGAACCGGCCATCGATGTTGCCATAAAAACCCTGCCAGAGGATGCCGGTCGCATTGCCGTTGACGGAGTTGCCCAGGTTCCAGGCAAAACCTTTGAAATCACCATGCGTGACGCCGATGATACCGAGGTCAAGACCGGTGACGTTGTTGTTCTCGCCGTAAACGAGATTGATACGCAGGCCGTTGATGTCTTCGGAGGCATCGACGAGCTGGAGGTCCGGCGCCCAGAAACTGAACTGGAAGCCGTTCTCGGCGCGGGCCACCGTAGCCGCCAGCGCAAGTGAGGAAACGATCAGAACTTTTCGCATCAAGGATTTCATACGGGCGCAAAACGTGAACCCCGGGCATTGGCACGTCAAACCATCGATTCCCCGGAAAAACCGTAGGCTATCCCGACTGACGGCGGCGGCGGCGGCGGGCGGCGGACGGGAAATGTCAATCGACGGAGAACAACGCCTCGATATCGCGTTTCGACCAGGTGCGAAAGGCGAACATCGTCTCCGTCTCAAGAATACCGTCGATCTTGAGCAGATGACCCGTGACGATGCCTTCGAGCTTGTCGTTGTCGGCGGTGCGGATGATCGCCACCAGATCGTAGCGGCCGCTGACGGAATACACCTCGGTGATATCGGGAGTCGAAAGGAGGCCGTCGGCGACTTCCTTGATGCGCTTGCGTTCCACCTTGAGCAGGATGAGTGCGGTAACCATGCGGCCGATTGAAACGGCAGGGGAGCCTGCGGTGCAACCTTTTCGCACATGGCGGACCGGCGGTGGCGCGGGAGCCGTGTGCGCGCCGCGTTGACCCGCGGAGGTTTTGTGCTACCTGCTTGATCCCTTTGATGACCAGGAACACCTCCAGTCCCGCCGCCGAATCCACTCTGTACCTGCACAGTCCGAAAGGCGACGCCGGTCCCCGCCGTATCCGGCGCGGTTACGATGCCCGGTTCCGGGTCACACCCGCCTACCGCGCCACGCTCCCGGACATCGTCCAGACGACCGGTGCCATCAAGGGGGCCGCCGTGCCCATCCAGCAAGTCGGCGTATCCGGCTTCCGCCTGCCGCTACGGTTTCACTCGCCGGGCGGCGGCGGCGGCGACGGCGGCGACAAAAAGGGCAAGGGAAGGGGGAAACTCACGCGCAACGGAAGCCCGGATACCATCACCCTCGAAACGCGCGTCACCGGCACGGTGTCGGTCGCGGCGGCGGACAAAGGCATCAACATGAGCCGGATCATCCGGTCATTCTACGAACACCGGGACGACGTTTTTTCGCCAGAGTTGCTGGAACGCATCCTGAAAAAATACCGGCGCGAAGTCGGGGTGCTCGAAGCGCGGCTGCGGCTGGCCTTTTCGTACCCGCTCCTCCAGCGCGCCCTGCGCAGCGAACTGGAAGGCTGGCAGTATTACGAAGTCGTGTTCGAGGGGCGGCTGGATGCGCGGGGGCGATTCCGGCGGTTTGTCGAATTCGACTATGTCTATTCATCGGCCTGCCCCTGCAGCGCGGAGCTGGCCGAACATGCCCGCCAGGCACGCGGCGTGTACGCCGTGGGGCACAACCAGCGCTCGAAGGCGCGGCTCCGCGTGGAAATCGCCCCGAAAGCGCGGCTGACCATCGAGGATTTGCAGCGGCACAGCATCCGCGCACTGGCCACGGAGACGCAGGTGATGGTGAAGCGCGAGGACGAGCAAGCGTTTGCCGAGCTCAACGGAGCGCACCTGAAATTTGTCGAGGACGCGGCGCGGCTGCTCTTTGCCGCCCTCGATGCCGACCGCCGGATCGCGGACTTCGAAATCGCCTGCGCGCATCAGGAATCGCTCCACTCGCACGACGCCGTCAGCGTGATCTGCAAAGGAGTGCCGGGCGGGTTCACCGCGGACTTTTCGGATTTTCGCGGACTGGTGTGCTGACCCTCACACCAAGGCACCCCGCCCTCAGGTTTTTGTTGCCCCCGCAAGCGGCAACCGCCAACGGGATTGTTTCATGTTAATCGGACTCACAGGCGGCATGGGCTGCGGCAAGTCAACGGCGGGGCATCTGTTCGCGGAAGCCGGTTTTACGCGCATCGATTCGGACGAGATTGTCCGCGACCACGTGCTCACCGCGCCGCCGGTCGTCGGCGCCCTGCGCCGCCGCTGGGGCCCCCGGGTGGTGAGCGAATCCGGCGCGATCGACCGCCCGGCGCTGGCGGCGCGGATTTTCGCGCAAGACGAGGACCGCCTCTGGCTCGAAGCCCTCGTCCACCCGCGAGTCCGGGAGATCTGGAAAAACCTCGTTGCGAACGCGCCGACGCCCGACCAGGAGGTGGAAGTGCCACTGCTTTTCGAAAAAGGATTGGAAAAAGAGTTTGATTTTGTCGTCTGTGTCGCCGCATCGTCCCCGACTCAATTTGCGCGGTTACAAGAGCGAGGAATTCCCCGTGCGCTCGCCGAACAACGAATCCGGAAACAATGGCCATTGGCTCAAAAAACAGAATTGGCTGATTTCGTGCTCTTCAACGACGGCACGACCGGCTTCCTCCGCGAACAGGTAACACACCTCGTCAGACGGTTGCGGACCAGCGGCTGATTTGCGGCCACGTCCCGAACCACGCGCACCGGAAGCCATTTTTTCAGTCAATCCGACAACCCGACAACCCGACCCATTTGACCGCCCCTGGCGGCACAACCCACCCGTATTACATGGACGAAACAGAGACCTCCTTCGCGGCCGACTCCGCCGCGCCGGCTACCAGAAAAACCCGCAAGACTGCGGCCAAACGCGCGACCACGGCCACACCCCGTACCCGCGCCGCCAGAACATCCGCCAAGGCAGAACCCCTCGCCGGGACGATTGAAGTCGCGACTCCCGCCCCCGGGGCGCCGCGCTCCCGCACCCGGACGAAAACCGGCAAGACGGCCGGCAAGGCCACCGCGAGCGAGGCCCACCCCGAACTGCCCTTGCAAGGCATCGAACCCGTCGCGCCGAAAGCCACTCCGGCCCCGGCAGCCCCCCTCCCCCCCCCCCCCCCCCCCTCCGCCCGCTCCCGTGGCCGTACCCGCTCCGGTGCCTGCGGAGCGCGAACCGCACCCCGTTTTCCGCCCCGCCCCGCCCTCACCCGTCGGCCAGTCCGATCCAACCGCACCAAACGGCGGTGGCCATCCCAATGGCGGCGGCGGCAACAACAACAACAAGCCCAAGGACGACCGCCCGTGGTGGGAGCGCAAGAAAGACAAAAAGAAACAAAAATGGCTCGAAAAACAGGGCCAGCGTGGCGGTGGCGGAGGCGGCGGCGGCGGAGATCGTCCTGACCGCGCCCCGGCCCAGCCCCCGCCGCCGGACCTGCGTCCGGTTTACGGAGAATTGCCCTCGCCCAACCGGTTTACGGATCTCGCCGCGCTCGACACGCAGGCATCCGGCATTGCCGCGGCTGCCGCCGCCGCTCCCGCCCCCTCGCCCGCGGCCGCGCCTGCCACGGGCCTCCCGATCGCGCTCGACCAGCTCTACGCGCTCACGGCCAAGGAAATTGCCGTCCGGGCCACGGCGCTCGGCGCCACCTTCGAAGCTCCTCCCTCGCGCAAGCAGGCACTGGAAGCCTTCTTCAAAGCCACCGCTCCCGCTCCCGCCACCGCCGCGCAAAACCTCCCGATGACGGACCACGGCTGGCTCGACATCACCGACAAAGGCTACGGCTTCGTCGTCCACGAGCACGTCAACTACCGCCTTTATCCCGAAAACACGTACGTGCCCGAATCGCTCATCAGACGTTACGGACTCAAGCGCGGCCACCGGCTCCAGGTCTGGGTGACCGCGCCCCGCGAAGGCGAACGTTGCCCCTCGGCTGTTGGCATCCGCGACGTCATGGGCGGACCGCCCGCGGACATTGCCCGCGTCGTCGCCTTCGAGGAACTCGTCCCCTATTACCCGCTCCGCCGCATTCTCATGGAGGCGAACGAAATTCACAAAGACATCTCCATGCGCGCCGTGGACCTGCTCACCCCGGTCGGTTTCGGCCAGCGCGGCCTCATCGTGGCCCCGCCCCGCACCGGCAAAACCGTCCTCCTCCACAACATCGCCAACTCCGTCTCCAACAATTACCCGGAGGCGAAGCTCATCATCCTGCTCGTGGACGAACGGCCCGAGGAAGTCACCGACTTCAAGCGGCACTGCAAAGGCGAAGTCGTTTCCTCGACCTTCGACGAAGCGCCCGAAAGCCACGTGCACGCCGCCGAGATGGTCATCGAAAAGGCGCGCCGGCTCGTCGAAAAAGGCAACCACGTCGTCATCCTGCTCGACTCGATCACCCGCCTGGCCCGCGCCTACAACGCCCTCGCCTCCAACTCCGGCAAAATCATGTCCGGCGGCGTCGAGGCCACCGCGCTGCAGAAGCCCAAGCGATTTTTCGGCTCCGCGCGCAACATCGAAGGCGGCGGCTCGCTCACCATCCTCGGCACCGCGCTCATCGACACCGGTTCGCGCATGGACGAAGTCATTTTCGAAGAATTCAAAGGCACCGGCAACATGGAACTCCACCTCGACCGCGGCCTCTCCGACAAACGCATCTTCCCGGCCATCAACATCGACCGCTCCGGCACCCGCAAAGAAGAGCTTATCTACCACCCCGAAGAAATGCAGCGCGTTTACGGACTGCGGCGCGCCATGCAAGGCATCCCGCCCATCGAAGCGATGGACATGTTTATCCAACGCCTGAAGAAAACCCGCACAAACGCCGAATTTTTGTTGAACCTGAGCCGTTAGCAAACTGCCTTGTACCACTTCCACCCGGCGCCCTCCCACCCGGCGCACTCCCACCCAGCACATTCCCACCCGGCCTATCGGCTCAACGACATCCCCCGTGACATCCGCCGATGATTTCGTCATCCAGCTCGCCCTCGACAAAGGCCTGCTGACACAAGAACAGATTGACACCGCCCGCGCGATCATCGCGCAGCACAACGACCTGACCCGGCCACCTCCCAAAATGCTCGAGGTGCTCACCTCGGAGCAACAAATCAGCCCGCAGCAAATCTCGAAAATGCTGGCCGACGAGTTCGGGATGCCGCTGATCGACATGCACGCACTCCGGCCCTCGCCCGAGTTGCTCAAAAAAATGAGCCGCGCCCTCGCCTCGCGGTACAAAGTCTTCCCCGTCGAACTCAACGGCCACACCCTCCGCATCGCC
>JAISAX010000864.1 GCA_031266495.1 Opitutaceae bacterium | reverse complement strand
CCCCGCCCCGCCCCCCCCGGCCCCCCCCGCCGCCTCCCCCCCCCGGCCCCCGCCCCCCCCCCCCCCCCCGGCCCCCCGGGCGCCACGGGGCGCGCCGCTAGCGGCGACGTTTCATATGAAACGTCTGTTGGCAACGAAGAGTAGCTTCGTTGCCAACAGACAAAAACATGCCTTGGCATAACCGTTGGTCGTGGGTGGAGGCAGGCATTCATCGTTTTTTTTGTCAAAAGTTAACCTTGGCTTCGTCTGTTATGTCAAGAGGTTTTACACCATACTCTTTGATGAGACCTTTCGTGACTGTCATCATGGTGTGCGTGCATGGGGGGGGGGGGGGAGGAAAGAGAGTGCATGGATGCTTGAAAACAAGTAAGGAATAACATGGGTTTGAAATTACCCGTTTTCCCGGATGACGACAATTGGCGTGAATCGCCAAAAATGGTATGGAATCAACATTCGGTTGGAGAACTGATAATAGTGAAGCCAGAAATGGCGTAGGCCCGCAACATCCTGTCATAAATGGAAATACGCCAGTTCATCCGGCTGGCACGGGCTTCGCAAGCGAAGCCCCTACGGTCGATCCGCGTAACTTCAGTAACGTCAATTATGATGGAAGTCTTCCCGGTATGATTTCCGTCTGGAAATTCGCGTCACTTGGCATAGAGGGCGCGTATGATTCTGACTCTTCCCGATGATCCGGTATTTGGTCCGCGCGGGAGCGGATGAATTGTTGCTGGACCTTTGCCTGTGGTCTTTATGCCGCGGCGAAGGTTTCACGGGGGGTAGGGACGCGCATCGCAGGAGTGTCCCGGCGCGAATTTGACCATGCGCTGGCGGTTCGTCACATCCCGTCCTACACGCTGGAAATGCTGGAAGAAGACCTGCGTCCCTCAACATGACCGCCGCCGCCGATGTTGATCGACGAGCGGGCGGCGTGGGCCGTGGCCGTGTCGCTGGCGTTGTGGCCTTGCGGAGGGCTTGGCATCCTGGTGAGGGCCAAGGTGGAAAACCGGATCTCTGCCGTCGTGCCGCTGGTCAGGCGGTTGAGGGATGGTGTCGATTTCTGGGTCAGCGACGAATTGCTCGCACGTATCGTCGAATTGGTCGGCGAATGACAGGACAGTCCGAAAACAGGGGGGGGGGGGGGGAGGACGTTTTTCATCCGTTACCCGAACAGGGGTGCATGGGTCGCCTGGCCGCGGCAGGGACGCAATGGCATCCCTCTGGTCAGGTCCATGACCTGTGGCGGACGCCTCAGGGCCAGCGCATGATGGTCAAGTTCTTCCGGAACAAGCCGGGACGATATTGGGAAAAACCTGAAAACAAAATGCTGGTGTCCTTGATCACTGAATACACGTCGCGAGGCGCGTCCGTTGTGCGGGTCGTGGTGCGCCATGATGGCGGAGCGCAGCAGGGTGAGACGGAGTTCGCGTCGGTTGCCCGAAATGGAATACACGCCGGGACAGACTACCCCGGCGCCTTTGCCGCCACCGCGTCCGACCGACAGCCAACTGCGATCGCGTAGTGGAAATTCCGTGCCATCCGGCTCCCGGCGCAGTCCGCCTCCGGCAATGCCGTCATCACGCCAGCCAATCTCGCCACCGGGACTCCAGACCAGACGCAGGAGTTGGCGGGATTCGCGCCACTCGACATCCAGGCGGAGCTCCCAAAAATCCTCGCCGGTGTAGTGACGCCATTCGGACTGCAACTCCGAACGTCCGATGCGCCCGGTTCTTTTCCACGAATGCAGGAGCGGCCCCTGGTCCACGGGGATCAGGCGGCGGCTCCAGCGAGCGGTGGCCGTCGCCGGTCCTTCGTAGCTGTTCAGGCCATGCGACCAGGTGTCCGAATCATCTTTTATCAGTTCCAGGGTCGGGGCTTTCGCGCCGGAAATGAATTCCGGAATGGGTGCGATGGCTGGTCCGGAAACAGGTTTTTTCCCGGAACCAAGACCAAAACCGGAACCGGAATCGGGACCAAAACCAGAACCGGAACTTCTGCTGGCGATGCGCAAGATGCGCAGGTGGCCGGGCGAGAGCCGGAGTTTGAACAAAAGTCTGACAAGCCCTTCGGTCACGCCCTCGGCTTCGAGAACCTGATACGGCACCTCGGCGCCCTTTTCGTCCACGAGAGTCCAGTCCGGTTGCCAGCGGGTCCATTCCAGCCAGGGTTCGTGCTCGATCCAGTCATGAAACGGGGTTCCCGGGCAGTTCAGGACAATGCGCTGGTGGGGGCAGGCGGGCAGGGCGGTCGCGGCGCGCCTCAGGGTGTGCGCGAGGATGTCTTCCGCGACGGTTTGCGCGTAACCCAGTTGCGCGCGCGCCGCGCGCCAGGCGGAAGGCACGCAGGTGCCTCCAAGCGTATCGTGAAACTGGTTAAAACAGAGCCAGCGCAGGGCGGAGGCCAGGGCTTCCTTCGAGGCGGCGGCCACCTTGCGCGAAGCGGACCGGTCCCTGGCCAGGGCGTGCTCCGCCTGTTCGAGGAGGTGTTCGCACAGGGACGTTTCCTCCTTGATGGCACGGTGGACGCTGTAGCAGCCGATGGCGTGTTTTTGCAGTTCTCCGGTGACCAGCGGCAACCGTCCTGCCTCACGGGCAACGGCTTTGAAAAATCTTGAGGGTGAGGAAAATTCCAGCCTCGCGCCGGGGATGGCGTCGCGGTGCGCATGCAGCCATTGAACAATCTCCTCGGTGGGGCCGCCGCCGTGGTCGCCGATGCCGACGAAGCACATCGTGTGCGTAATGCCGGGAGGGATACTTTCCAGTGATCGTTCGAGGTGTCCGATGTTTGCGCCTCCCGGCGTGCAGTAAGCGGAAGCGATGCGGAAGGTGGTGATTTCCGGGCCGTCCTCGTATCCGCGCCAGCGGAAGAGGCGAGCAGGGAGTTTTTGTTCGTTCTCCTGCGGACGCATCATGATGTATCCATTCTGGCCTGCTTCGGCCATGAGGCCGGGGAGCGCGGCGGAGTGACCGAAGGAATCGACGTTGTACGCAATCCGGGGAAACTGGCCGAAGGTGCGCTGGAAGTAGTCGCGTCCGAGTTCGATCTGTTTGCGGAGTCCGTAGATGCCGGGGAGGTTGCAATCGGGCTGGACAAACCAGCCTCCGACAATCTCCCAGCGTCCCGCCTTCACATGTTTCCGGATACGCCGGAAGAGGGCCGGGTCGATTTCTTCAATGCGTTCGTAAACCCAGGATTCGCCCCGCGTAAAAATCACTTCGGGGTGCCGGTCGAGCAGGTTGCACACGCTTTCGCATGTATTGATGATTTCATCAAGCCCCGCGGTCCACGGCCACAGCCAGACGGGGTCGATGTGCGCATTACAGATCAGATGGATGGTTCGCATTTGAAGTCGCCCGCGAGTGATGCCGGGAGGGTAGGGGGAGATCAAGGCAATTCATCTTTTTCCTGATGTTCGCTGCTGACAATGCAGCCGCGGGAGTCATGGAGATTGAAATACCATGCGGTGGCGGTGTCAGGGATTCCGGCTTCCGCCCGGTTTCCGCCGGAGGCGGTCGCGGGCGGGACAAGGAGAGTGGTCCAGTTCCGTTTGGTCCACGGGCCCGTGTCGGAGGTGAAAACAAATTCGGTTTTGGCGACCGGGGTTGTGGTGGAGCGGTTTTCTCAGGTGCCCCAGGCGTGCGTTGCCGTGCGTCCGTGCGCGGTGATTTTTGGGAGAGGCTTGCTTGTTCCCGTTAGCAACGGGAGCAATCTGGACAACCAGCTTTCTTTTTTCTGCCTGTGGGAATGCATGGTGTGTGACATGAAGAGAGTCTTCGGGTCTGTGCGT
>JAISAX010000837.1 GCA_031266495.1 Opitutaceae bacterium | reverse complement strand
GTCGGTGAAACCGCCCGGGGGGGGGGGGCACGCTGGTGGGGTGGGGGGGGGGGGGTGGGGGGTGGCGCGGGGTTTTTTCTGACAATCTGACAATCGCCCGTGGTCGGGATAGCGCGAAGCGCTGCCTCCCCCCTCCTACAATGATTGTATGCAGTACGCGGATGATTGCACAAAACCCCCCGGCGGGCGTCCTGGCGGCTTCCGGTCTTCCCCGAAACGTTTTGCGGCATGGCCGGAAACCTTTGCGCCATGACCGGAGGGTTTTGCGGGATGTCCGGCGGGGGGGGGGGGAGGGGCCGGAAACGTTCCGGTCTTTCCCGAAAAGTTTCCGGTCTTGCCGCAAGCGTTCCAGGTTTTGCCGCAAAAGCTCCAGGTCGTGCCGTAAAAGTTTCCGGGGATGATCAAACGGGTTCGCGCCACGACCGGAGCGGTTGCGCTTGCTCCGGAATGCGCTCCGGTCTTCCCGCACGCCTTTGAGAGAGAGAGAGGGAGAAAGGGGGGAGGCGGGGGAGGCGAGGAGGGAGGCGGGGAGGCACGGAGGCGGCGCTTTGCGCCGTCCACGGGGATTGGCAGAAAAAGCCCGTGCCACCGTCGGCCTGCGTAACATCAGTTCTTGATTCTTCATTTCCCCGCGTCAGCGGGGACGGGAGGCTGCGCAATCAATTGCGCGCCGAGGCTCTTGCCGGACGGTTTTACCGGGATCCATCGTGGCGGCGCTCCGGCGAGGTCCCTGTCTGCGCCGCGGCAACTCCAACCTGTAAACTCCAACCTGTAATCCTGTTGAAAATACACTCCCGCGTTCCTGCCTCCCCGTCTCTCCCGCCTCCTCCGCCTTCCCCGCCTGTGCCGGCGTCCCCGGCCTCCGCCGCCGCGTCTGTCGCGTCCGTCGCGCCTGCGAGGACCTGGACGGTCGGCACGCTCACCTACACGAGCGGCGGTCTGGTGGTCCTTTTCTGCTGGTTGCTTTTCGGCGATTTCGCGTGGTCGATGCGCGAGCGCTCTGTCGGACCAATGGCGCACTGGTACCTGAACCAGTTGAAGGTGCCCAACCTCCTCTTCGGTCTGCTCCTCAGCTCGTTTCCCGCGCTGATCGGGGTGACGCTCGGGCCGGTCATCAGCGTCAAGTCCGACCGCCACCGCGGACGCCGGGGCCGCCGCATCCCGTTTCTGCTGGTGACGACGCCGATCGCGGCGCTCGGCATGATCGGCATCGCGGTGACGCCGCTCGTTGCGCGCCAGGTGCACGGGCTTTTCCCGGAGCAGAACGAGACGGTCGTCGCCGTGGTGTGCTTCGGCGTGTTCTGGGCGGCGTTCGAGTTTGCCACCATCGCCGCGCACTCCGTCTTTGGCGGGCTGATCAACGATGTCGTGCCCAAACAACTACTGGGCCGCTTTCACGGACTGTTCCGCGCCGTCAGCCTGATTGACGGCATGATTTTCAACTACTGGATCATGGGCAAGGTGCCCGATCACTTCACGCTGATCCTTTGCATCATCGGCGTGTTTTATGGCACAGCCTTCATGTGGGTGTGCTTCAAGGTCAGGGAAGGCAACTATCCTCCCCCGTCTCCCCCGCCGGCCCCGGCGGTATTGTGAAGCGTCAGAAGGGTTGGGAGGGGTGAAAAGCTGGGAGAAACCGTGAAAAACCATGATTTCAGCAGGAGACGCGGGCCGGGGCGGGCAGGATAACAGCGAGGCGGACGAGTTGGGATAACCGGGGCGGCAGGACGGCAAATTGACAAACAGTTGGGAGACTTTCCCGCCCGGATTAACGCAGCCTTAACCGGACGGGAAAACCCTTTTAAAGGGCAGGATCACCCGCAAAGAGCTGGTCGGCGAAACCGTCCGCCGTGAGGCGCTGGAGGGTTTTGGCGACCCAACGTTCGCCGGACGTTTGCCGGATGCGGCTGGCGAGCGAACCGCGGTAAAAGCTGGTCGCGTCGGAGAAATGGCGACCGTGCGTGGCCCGGAGAAAATTACGGGCAAGGATGGCATTGCCGCCCGTGACCTCCGTGATCGTGCGCATGGCGCATTTCCATGCGGCGTCGCCCTTGGCCTGGCAAAGCCCTTCGTTGCTGTGGATCGTGCCGTAGAACCCGAATACGTCTTCAATGGGGGTCTCTGCCAGCTTGTTGGTTTTTGTAGTGTCATGTGTCATTCTCATCGCGCAGTCTAGTCGCTCGATGTGGCCCGCGCAGCGAGTGGATTCGGATTCCAATCCGGGACCACGATTCCACTCGCTGCGGCGTCAGCGGATGCGCAGCCATAGCACTTCCGTGCGCCGGCCACCGCTGGCGGCTACCGGGCGCTCCACGCGCTGCCAGCCGGCGAACAGCAGATCGTAGAGAGGCGACGCGTAGCCGGACAGCACCACGCTCCCCTTCAGTTTTTTCAGGCACGCCGCCAGGCGTCGATGGTCGTCGTCGGTCATTTCGTGGCGATAGTCGCTGCCATTGTCCCGTGTGCTGGCGACGTAAGGAGGATCGACATAATGCAGCGTCGTGGGCGCATCATGTTGGGCCATGACCTCCAGTGCATCCCGGTGTTCGATCACCACGCCCCGCAATCGCCTGACGATGGCATCCAGTGCTGCCGGATAGCGGCTCCAGTTTGCTGCGTAAGACCTCCGGGCCGATGCGCGAGATCGGAACGAGGACGAGCACGGCGGTCGTGTCGGACCTCCGAGTCCGAGGAAGCTGCGGACCACGGTTTTGCGGGCACGTTCGAGCGCTCCGCCTCCCTCCGGGGAAAGGCTTGCGACAAACTCCTCGCGTGCGAATGGCGTGCAATCCAGCAGTCGCCGCAAACGCCCTCCGTTATCCCGTGCCACCCGGAACAGGTGTACGATCTCGCCGTCGAGGTCGTTGTAAACCTCACATTTGCCGCGTGGTTTCCGAAGCAATACAGAAGCTCCGCCTCCGTAGGGTTCCACGTAGCATTGATGCCCCGGGAAGTGGGAGATAATCCAAGGAGCGATTCTCCATTTTCCTCCGTGGTATTGCATGAGTGGGCGCGACGGGGCGGCAGTGGGATGCGTGGCAGGCGGTCTGGTTGGTTTGGTCATCGCCGATGGATTCGCTCCACTGTCAACGCCCAGCGAGGAAAATCATCAGGAAAAATCTGCCTTGGCGGGGGAGGGCGGAGCCAATACGGCGACGACCTGCGGAGCCTTGCGCGGGCATGGCCTGCCCGAGTCCGCGTCCAGCCACTGGACGATCCCGCCGTAACGCACCTCTGCGCCGGCGGCCATCAGCAGCCCGAGATTCCACGGCAACGGCAGCACAAACACACTCGTACTCCCGTGATTGTCCCTCTCCGCGACAGCCTTCCGGACAAAGGCGGAAGGCCCCCCGAACGGCGCGTCCTTCCGGTTGAAAGGCGGATTGACGTAGTTCATTTTCCCCCACGGAGCCACGAGACTGTTATAATCCGACGGACACGGGCAGGGACACGGATCAAAATCGAAGTGAAACTCCGTGTTAAGGTGCGCGTAAAAATCAGGAGGAGTAATCCAGTAGCGAGGCATGATGAATCAGAAAGGATTGCCATCGTCGGGCGGGACGCAGGCAGGGTCGGGCGAGGTGTAGCGGCAGTGATCGGACGGGACTGTCACCGGAGGCGCAACGGGCCGCACCGTACGTGCGCGGGAGCCGACGCGATGCGACGACGAGCTGCGCGCACGCGTGCCGCTGACGTATCCGGTCTGCGGATGACCGTGAGCCTTGCCCAGCTTGTGCTGGCAAGTGTGAGTGAGCGCGATCACGACGCCCTGCAAGTCGGCATCAGGCATTTCCTCGACAGCGAACACCCGCTCGCCGGCGGCAGCGGCGGGCCGCTGCAAATTCGCGTAGATCCCACGCAAATACGCATCCCGCTTTTCGCAATCCTTAGCGAAGGAAATCGCGTCAAACAACGGGTCGGTGGCGAAGCGCAGACGGATCAGCGGCTGGGCGTCGAGGTCAAGCTGGTGGGCGAGTGACGCCGGCGAATGGGACGCCGCGCAACGCATGAGAAACCGGTCAAACTCCCGATTGGTCAAGATTGTGCTGCTCTTGGGGCGTCCCGCGTCAGGCCCACGCAGATACACGGCCCCGATGTAGAGGTGCCAGCGATAGCGCACATCGTCGGCCTTCTCCCCGGCGTACAGACCGGCGGAGCGGATCGCTTTCCACGCGCGGCTCCACTCGGCCCGGTATTTGGTGATTTGGGAAGGAGTCATGCGGCCCTCCCGAGCAACCGCTCGATCTCCATCGCGTCCATGCGCACCACCAAGCGACGCAGAGCGGTATAATTCTCCAGCATGATCGCGTTGTTCGACTCCGCCATCAAGTAGACGCATTGAGCACGGATGCACCTGTCGGACAGACTATTCGCCAGTGCCTCCCGCGCCTTCTCGCGTGAGTCGAACCCGTACTCCAGCATATCGACGACGTAATTCTCCACCCCATCCAGCAAGACATGGAGATACATCAACGGCTCCTCCCCCAACTCCTGCCAGAAGCCCGGCTCCGGACGCCTGTAATACCAACGCCGTGACAGATGCTTCATCGGGATTCCCCGCCCGGCGGCGGCGACAGCGGCGACAGCGGCGACAGCAGCGGTGTCGGTGGCGCTCATGCCCCACCTCCCCTCAGCGGCCACGCTTTCGTCGTGTAGGTCGCCTTGTCGAACAGCGACCGCAGATGAGGCAGATGATCCACCAGCCACGTCCGGCTGAGGACGACGGAGGCGCCGCGCAGCCGGCGGGAGAGCCGCTCCGTGCGCTCGCACGCCTCGTCCTCCGCCCCCCTCGAGGCAAAGACATGCGGCGTCGGCGGCAATTCGCTGGGCACCAACACGCGCCCGCCGCGCGCGAAGTTGGCCTCGATCAGCGCGCACGGCGCGCCGTTGCACAGGGCGATATGCTTGACCGGACGAGCGAACAACCGGCGCTTCGCCGGCACGGGATCACCGGATGCCTTCGGCTTCATGCTGCGTCCTCCTCCCCGGCGTCGCCGGCCTTGTCGCGCGTCCCCTCCTTCAGCAGACGCTTGACGAGCTTGTCCGTGCTCGTCTCCACGGCCTTGACAATGACGCCATCCTTGCCGCCCTCGACGGTAATGCCGAGCAGGCGGAGATCTTCCTCGGACAGCGCCGCGAGCGCGCCGGCGTCCGGCGACTCCTCGACATGGAGCAGGCAGGCCGCGTCGTCACCATGCACCTCCTTGATTCGGGCGACGACGGCGGCGTCATCCTCCCAGACGAGCTTCTGCTTGCTCTTCTGGAATCCCAGCTTGATGCGATGCAACGTCCACGTGCGCGGCTGCACGAACAACTCGGGGTGGCCCCCGATCTTGGCGCGCAAGTCCTCGGCAGACTGCGCCGCATTGGCCAGCGCCGTGTCCAGGTTGCGCTTGTGCTCCGCGTGCGCGATGCGCACATCGGTTTCGAGCGCCATGCACACGGCGGTAAGGGTGTCCCGGCACTTCGAGTAGCGAAGCGCAAGCGCCTCGATCTGCTGGTGGACGGGGATGGTGACAAGAGGTGTTTCCATTGTATTTTATTTTACAGTACGATTACGATTGCGATTACGGTTGCGATTGGCATCCGGACGGATGCCGAGTTGAGCCTTGGTCGGCTTGGCGGGCAGGGCCGCCCACGCATAGACGCGGGCGGCGGGGACGGGGTGGCCGGTGGAGAGGAAGTAGTAGTCCGCATCGACCAGACGCAGCCCCTCGGCGGCCTCCGCATCACCGTCATCGACGGCGAGCAGCACATCGACCAGAGGCGGCGGCGGATTGGTGCGGGCATTGTGCCAGGTGATCGACGTCACAGCGCACCTCCCGTGGTTCGCACTACGCGCGTGATAACGATCAGGATGGCGAGCGAGAGGCCGAAGAGCGTGGCGAGCGCGATGACGAGGGCCACCAGCAGCGCCAGCGTGCGACGGCGCAACGTGACGACCTCCGGATCGTCCGGCAGGGAGAGGCGGGGCGTTGTCATGCGCCCTCCTTTCGCGTTGGATTTTCTGGCAAGTCGGCCCAGGCAACGACCTCAAAGCAGAGGTCGGCGAGGGGGATACCGCTGCTGTTACACCAGCGTCCGTCTTTATAGCGGCCGACGCGCGGAGTGTCATAATCATTACCGCTGGCGACGAGAACGTCGCGGTCGCGACCGGGAGGATCGCACTCGTCGAGCCAATTCCACGCGATGCGGCCCTTGTATGGATCGGCGGCATTACGCGGCTCAAAGGCATCAAGCACGGCGTCCTCGGAGTCACCGGTGAGCGCGCAGTATGCCTTGACGAGTTTCTCGAATGCGGACGTCCCGTAACCGCAATGCCAGCCTATGGCCGGCACATCGCGGATGCGCCCGAGCATGTGTTTGATGGCCTCTGCGGCCTGATATTTTGTCGTATCGATGTTGATGCTCATGAGCGAAGCGCCTCCACGTGGCTGATGGCTGCGGTGATGTGGCCGAGGGTCAGGACGGTATCCTTTGCCTCCCTGGTGGCGCGACGGCAGATGCGGTTGAGCGTGTCGAAAAAGAAGCGGTTGCCGGCATCGGCGCAGGCCGACACGGCCTTGCGACGATCCGCGTCGGCCAACTGGGCAAACCCCGGCAACCGCCCGGACAAAAACACCTCCGTGTCGCCGTGGCTCATGCGCGTCACCCGGATGTTTGCGGCGCGCCGCCGGCGAAGCTGGTGCATCTCCTCCTGCGCGGTCCGCTCCATGAAATCCCGCAAGGCGGGTATTGCCAGCAAGACTACGCGAGTCTTCGACTGCCGGTCATTGAGGATCAACTTGATCATGTTGAGCGCCTCCCGACCGCAGTAGTGACCCTCGTCCACGACGAGGATGCGGGGCGTCCCCCGCAAGGCGTCCAGCATTGCCGCCTCGGCCGTGGCCGGGCTGTAGAATGTGGACTTGATGCCGAGCGCCGCGCACACCGCCTTGAGCGGCGTGAAGTAGCTGTGCCGCCACGTCTCGGTGGCCTCAATGGCGACCACGGAGCTGCCGTACACCTCGCCGATGCGCCGGGCCAGCGTCGATTTGCCCCCGCCGCTCGGCAAGGCCACATCCACCAGCCGGTTCTCGACCTCGGTCACGCAACCCCGGATCGCCGTCAATGCCGCCACGAAATGCGACAGCGGCAGGATCTCTCCGCCCTCGCTGCTGATGGCATCCATCTCCGCGCGCTCGTTGAGCACGGCCAGCGGGCCGGCCAGCTCCTCGACATAGCCGGACGAGTCGCCGGTATAGGTGCCGCTCTTGAGCAGCGACCACGTGGCCGGCGAACAGATCGCCCGCAAATGCTGGCGATGAAACGCCGCATCCGTCATACCCAGGCGATTGCGGTGCGCTTCCAGCGCCTTGATCGTCGGGTGATTTTTTGTATCAATTTTCTCAGACATGTCCTGTTCCTTTCGGGTTCTGGTTCGTGTTTAGACGAGGGCTGATCTGGCAGGATTAGCCCTCGTCGCTTTCCTCTTCACCGCCGGCGTAGTCGCCGGCGTAAATGTTGCCCTCTCCGCTGCCGCCGCCACTGCCGCCACCTGCCGTGGCAGCGGCCCCGATCCTCCGCCCCGCCGTCGCGCCGGCGACGCCGCCCGGCCTCCATCCCTCCGGCGCGCCATGCCGCTCCCTCACGGCACGCGCCATCACGTTCTCCACGTGCGCATACGTGCCCCACGCCCTCTCCGTCGCCTCCTTGTCCCCGCGCGTCGGCACGGGCAGGATTTTCGATTCGCCCAGGTAGCGCCCCGCCGCGTCGCGCACGAAGACCATGTCCGGCACGATCGGATTGAGGACGCCCTCGTATTTTTCCCCCGGTCGCAAGACCACCTCGCGCCCGTGCGCATCGCGGATCACCGGGGAGAAGACCAGCGGCTCGTCCGCCGCCTCCGGATCCCGGACCGTGAGACCGCGATTGCCGCACGGCGCATCGTGCGCGAAGTCATCCCCCAGCACCATGCACATCGCCGCGCCATCCATCCGCGTCAGGCCGCGCATCCCCCGCCGCTTCACCTCGCCGCGTGTCATGCGCGCCTGATACACGCGCACCATCCCCATCTCCAGCAGCGCCGGCAGTTTTGCTCGCTGCTCGTCGTTGAGCAGGTAGTCCGGCACCGCCTGCCCCGCCCCGAAGTCCACCATCTGGATCACGTTCCCCGCCTCCAGCCAGCCGGTCAACTGGTGGTCCCGCTCGTCCTCGATCTCCTGCTGCGCCTGCCCGCAGACGCTCACGAAGTCCCGTAGCGACAGGATCGGGAAAATCACCCCGTCGCGCATGTGCGCCGGCATCCGCTCGCGCAGGTCCAGGAGCCGGGCATTGTGGCCCAGCCGCCCCTTCAGCTCGGCGGGCAGGTCGTCGCGATCCTTGCCCGTCTGCCCCGGCAGGAAGTCCAGCCGGTTCTGATACAGATTATGATTGCTCTCGACCGGAGCCTTGAATCCCGGGTTTCCCAGCTTGAACGTGGGGTATTGGCCCGCGTGCGCCGCCTCGTGCTGCAGCCCGCTGGCCGTGCACGTGATCTTCCCCCCGCTCACGTCGAAGAGCGCCCGCACCACCCGGTCCGGCAAATGCGCCGTGGCGTGCTCCATCACGATCTCCGTTCCCCGGTCCGCGCTCGCGGCGAAACCGTCGAGGTAGAGCGTGGCCGCCACCGTGCAGATCGCGTCCCGCTCCCTCATACCGACGTATTTCCCGTCGCGGGTTTTCACCCGAACCCGCATCCCCCAGCGCATCTTGCAGCCAGAGAAAAAGTCCAGCGAGTAAAGCTCCAGCGCGCGCCCCGCCTGTCGGTCCGCGAACGAGTTGACGAACACGTTGTGCCACATGTCGTCTATCATGTAGTGGCTCCCCACATACAACCCCGTGCGCCCCGACCGCATCGTCGGCCTGTGCGCCTTCGCAGCCGTCCGCCCCCGCGTGGCCAGCGCCTGCTCGAACTCGCTCGGCGCATGGCGCAGCATGTTTCCGTAGGAGAGACCCGGAGGCCGCGCCGGCCCTCCCGGCCAGTCGCGAAATTCCGGGATGGCGCGGATCTCCGGCGCGGCCTCCCGGAACATCTGCACCAGCCGCTTGTACGCGGTCTTGTGGCTCCGCGTCCCCTCCTCGCACAACCGCCGCCACAACGAGATCAGCCCCTCGCTCTCCGTCACCACGACGCGCCCCCTCCGCCGCCGCCACAACGACGCCCCGCACTTGCGCTTGTCCACCATCGCCAGCAGCCCGCCCCTGAGCGCCGCGTAGTAGCGATTCTGTACCGTCTTGGCCGGCACGCCCAGCCGGGCGGCGACCTCCCGCAGTGCCTTGCGCAGGTTGCCCGGCGGGTTGGCCAGCAGCGGCTCGATGATCGCCCGCCAGTACTCGAAATCCGCTCGCGCCCGCGCAGGCAGCAGCGCCAGCGTCTGGACCTCGGCTGCAATGGTGGCCAGCGCACCCATTACTCCGCTCCTCCTTCCCCGGCGTCGTCGCCGGCGCTGGCATCCGTCCCGCCCGTCTCCCCTGTCCCGCCCGTGCCAGTATCGTCGCCGACAGCCACGTCGGCGAACTTCGCCCGGCGCATCGGCGGCGTATTCAGCCAGCGATTCACCTTCTTCGCCCATTTCGTCCAGAACTCCAGGGCCACGATCAACTCGCCGTCATCGCACGCCATCCACTTGTCCCCGAGTCCGGAGAATTTGTTGAACACATCCAGCGCGTCCGCATGCGCCAGCGCCAGCCGCTCCTTCTGCAACTGCTCCTTCGTCTTCTTACTCGGATAGTGCAGCCGCTTCCCCGTATCCGGATCGACATTGCGCGGCGTTGGCGCGCTCGTCAGTCCCAGCTCCATCTGCATTGCCCGCACCGACTGCCCCGACACGAAATCGCGCACCTTCTCCCGCTTTTTCTGATCGGCCTCCGGCAGTGACTGGAGGTCCGCGTCGAACAGCCGCATCGTCACCTCGGGATTGCCGAGGTGAAACTTCTCCGACAACGCCTCGGCCAGATCACGGTAGCGGCGCGCGGTGCGCTCGGAGATATCCGGAGCAAACTCACGGAGCCAAGTAGCAAGGCCGACATACCCGCGCTTCACCGAAAGTCCGGCACGCGTGCCGGACTTTTTCTCTGTGTCCTCAGTGGCGAGCATGTTTTCTACGAGCCAGAACGCGGCCCCGAAGCGGATGATCGCCACCTCGGCATCCTGTGCCTGGCGGTAGAGCGCGGTGAGCTGCGCGCCGATCTGCGTGTGATCGCCGGCGGCGATCTCCGTGCGGTTGATCACGAGGGCTGTTGACGGCGTCTGGAGTCCAGAGTCCGGCGTCACGTTTTTTAGTGTTTTTTTAGGCATGATTAAAGCGGGTGAAAAAGGGTGGTCAGGAAACGGGAGGGGTGTTGGCATCGGAGGATGGATGACCGACGACTGGAGCAACGGCTGGATGAACTGGAGCAGCAGATACGCGACTGGCGGTGCGAGACCGGGTCCGCCCTGGCCTCACTGCAGACGGCGACGCGGCATCTGGAGTCGCAAATGGCGCGGATGGATGATCGGGTGTTTGCGGGGATGATCTCCCATGCAGAACTGCGAGGGCGGCTCGACGAGATGTCTCCGTCCTTGCGCGCCGTTCGTGAAACCGTAGATGCACTGCTGCTTCGGACAGTGCCTCCACCGCCCTGCACAACACGGGCAGCACCTGCTGCCGCGCCTCGTGATCCAGCGAGCGATTGAGGCGCGCATGCTCGGCTTTTACACCGGCGAGCAGCACTGCGATGGCATGGTTGGGATACATGATCAGGCGGCGGAGTAGATCTCGGTGGGGCCGTCGGGAATGATGTCGTGGTTGCGCTCTATCACCGCCTTGTCGCGCGGGCCGGCTGTGCCGTGCTCGATCACGAGGCCGGCCTCGCCAGTCACCCCGCCCTCGCGGGCGGGGAGCTGTGGCGGTGTTTGTTGTGGGACGCAGCCCGGAGCCTCGCTCCGGGAAAGGGTGTCGGCGTAGTGGTCCAAGGTGGCGGAGAGAGCGGCGATCTCGGCATCGCGCCTGGCGATGCGCTCGATGACCTCCTTGCGAAAGTCGGCATTGTGGACGCCGACCATGATCTGCGACAGGAGGGCGACATCACGGCCCTTGCTTCGCACCAGCAAATCGATCTTGCGCGCCATGCGCACCTCCCTGGGAGCGAGGTAGTCGCGCAGCCAGGCCGTGCCCTTATCGTCGGTCTCCCAGGCAAACCCGTCGTAGCTGCCTCGCATCACCGCCTCGATGGCAGCCTTGGCTGGCAGGTGGATGAGGCCGCGGGCATTGTGGCCCTCGTCGTCGCGATCAACGGAGAAAAATCCGATCAGGAGTTTGCGTGCCTTCTTGATGATACGCGCGAATTCCGCGCGATCTGTTACCTTGATGTATTCGTTTATCATGACATATTCCTTTTGTTGGGTTCTGGTTACTGACGGGAAATTGCGGGGGAAGGGGCGGGGGAGAGGGAAAGCCGCCGTGCGGCCTCGGCCACGCGCAGCAAGGCATGGGGAGGCAAGTGGCGGAGGGCGTCGAGGTAGGCGTCGAGCAACGACGCGTCATCATACTCGGCGGTCCGGATCGCGTAGGCCACCAGCCACGCACGCGGGATGCGCATCGTCATCCGCTTCCCCTCGCCCGCATTGTGCGAATGCCCGGACAACGCCCCCTGGTCATAGAGCTTCTCGATCATCCTCTCGGAGAGACCCAGCACCACGCCCGCCTCGCGCGGCCCAAACCACTCCTTCGCCGGGATGCGGAAGGGCAGGCTCAACTGGTCTGGATTGTGACGCTCGGCAGGCATGGGATTCAGTCTCCGTCCCTCCCACGCGTAGAGAGGGACTGGGCCAGCACGTCCGCCCGCAACATCCCCAATCTTGTCAAAGCGCCGATCAGGGCGAAGATCATCGCCATTATGCGGAGCCACGCCCATTCCACCCTTCGATTCCTCGCAGACGCTTTTGCTGTGTTCGTCTGCATTTCTGGACTTGTTGGCAGTCTCCTCGCGATCACGGGCAAACTTCCCCCGTGGTTTTCCTGTCTATCCTGGGGCATCGGGGTTGTGACCGGATTCGGACTGGCGTGCGGTGTACTCGTCCGCAGATGGATCAACTCGTCCACATCGGCCACCAGCGACAACGCGCAGGACACCGGAATGACGTGCAATATCACCCAAAGCCTCGCCTGCGACCGCGTTCCCCTCCGCTCGAAAATCCAGCCCAACGACTGCCCCAGCCAGAACACCCCCGACAGAAAAACGACGAACATACATGCCTTGCCCACCCAGCCCTCCACCCCTGTCAGCCCCGAGGAGATCTGTGACGCGCTGCGCAACGCATCCCCCGTGCTCGCTGATGCACTCGAGGCACAATACAAAGGCCTCCCCGTGCAATGGGAAGGAAACCTCCAGTCCGTAAGCAAGTACCGCGACGTGTACTCGATTTTTGTGACGATTGCCGGTGATGTCGCGGATGCGCACTGCGATTGCGCACGCGTGGATCCCTCACTGCTCTCGCTGCGCAAGGATGCCCCCGTCGTCATCACCGGCGTGATTGATACAGCCAGCAACGGGTTTTTTAAAATCAAAGAAGCCACCGTCGTGGCTAAAAAAACATAAGTGGACCGGCTCATTTTTCCCCTCCAGTATTGGCACGCTGGATACGTTCGGCGGCGGTCACATTGACATCCAGCTCCTGGAAAAATTCGTAAATGCTGGTGGCCCGGTTCACCCCGAGCCGCCCCTGCAGCGCCCCGTAAGTCTTGACGAACGCCATCTCGCGATGCCCGAACGGCAGGGCGCTCCACCGGCGGAACAGGGCTTCGGTCTCCTTGATCTTCATACGCCCTCCTTTCCCTCGCCGTCCTTGCGAGCGGGTGAGTCCTTCGGTTGTCCGGCCGGCCGGCGCGCCGCCTCAAAAGCCTCCATCGCCGGCTTCAGCATCTCCAGTAAGGACAGGTGGGCGGCGAGCAGCTCGCCGAAGTGCTGCAGGGTGACGAGTTCCCTCCTGCTGGAGTCCAGGGCGATGCGCATCTCGCGCGCCGTCCTCGGGATGATCGGCTCGTCCGTGTGCTTGGCCTCGCTCACGCTGCCTCCTTCCGCAGCTTGCGCCGCCGGTTGAGTTCGTCGCTGGCGGCCCGGGATATTTCGTTGAGCCTGTCCAGGCACGACCAGAGCGCGTAATAGAGAGGCTGCGCCGCCCTGGTCCGGCGGGAAATGCCCTTGTGGACCTGCTCGATCGACTCGGCGGCGTAGCACGCGGAGTCCCTGATGGCCCGGAGGGTGCGGGTGCTCGCCTGGAGCATGTGCCCGGGGTTGTCGAACTGGTCCACCAGATGCGCCGTCACCGCGTCATCGACGAATGTGTCAAGGCTCTGCCCCAGCTCGGCGGCAAACTCCCTGGCGTCTTCCAGCACCGGAACAGACAATTTCAGCGTCACCGATTTTGTTCTCATGCCGCCTCCTTCTTATTAAGCCTTCCGTTGATTCGCGGGCTCTCGGTGAGAGCGATCTCTGCTAGCCGACTCATCGAAATGCCG
The DNA here is from genome assembly GCA_031266495.1 of Opitutaceae bacterium. Next base: position 2,235 of record JAISAX010000837.1, on the reverse strand, counting down.
GCATCGAATGCCGCACGGCGAATGTGCAGATGGAGCGCCGGCGGGAGATTCAGGTTCACCGGGCGGCGCGTTTTTCCGGTTGGTGGGCGTCCAAGTTTTTTCATCGTGCAATTATAACACGCGATTTAATCGCGCAATTCAACAAAAAAATTGCCCCATGAAAAATTGCGCAAATAAAGTCCCCCGTGAATTTCGCACCGCCTCCCTACAAGACGGAAACGTCCAATCTTGCGCTTGCGCCAAAAATCAACGCGGCATTGGCCCATGTGGCTACTGCCTTGGGGGTAAGCAAATCAGCCTATGTCGAGAGCCTCTTGAGGGTGAAATTTGGAATTGAAGATGGTGTCGCCGGAAACTTTTCCCGCGAAGGCTTGATAAAACACTTACAGCGCGAAGGGATGACGATCCCTTCCGAATTAAAAGACTTCCAGTTCCAAACCTCCAAGAAATTGACCAAGCGTAAACCGGGGAGAATCCCCCGCTCTTTCGGCAACGAGATCTCGGCGAAAGGAAACGCAGTCACGGCGATCAATGGAGATGCGCTCGGACCGGGTGCAAAAAAAATTTACAAATCGTGATTCCGCCCTTTCCCATCCGTAACCAAGAATAAACTACTGACTTTACGATGTCCACGATCACCAGGCTTGAGGATTGTCCGCACTGGAAGCGTGCCACGACGAAAGAGCAAGAGACGGCGCGGTGGCGGCTGGCGTATTGTCTGGAGATGGAGGAGTACATGCATGGCACGCGCACGGCCACGCTCGAGTGGTGGGCAGAGGCGCACGCGGACGAGCACGGTTTCTCCAAGGACAACCTCAAGCATGTCTACTACGATCTGTGGCGCAAAAAGGCGCACTTCGGGGCCAGCCTGTGCGCCCTCATCCCCCATAATGGATCTCGCAAGCCCCAAGCCCGAAGCCTGGAGTTTTACGGACTGAGCTACTACCAGATAAAGGCGTTTTTCCGGACGCGGCCCGGCGGCGTCAAGATGTGGGCCAAGGAGCGCGGGTTCGCGCCCGCCGTGGTCTCCAGTGCGACACGGAGAAAACTGATCACCTCGAAGGCGCAGGAAGTGCTGGATGCCCTTCGCCGTGAAATCCCCGGTCGGGCGAGGGAGCTTGCTGCAGACTGCAAGAGGGAGAAAAAAGTGTTGGCAGGAATGCTCACCGACGTGGAACAGCAAGAGCGCAGGGTGAAGCAGCTACAACTGAGGGTCGAATTGCTGAGCGGGAAGTAACAAAGTCCGAACTACAACCCGATCCAACATGAGCAACAAGCTGCATCCTGAGGAGTCTGGGGAGTTTGCGGGGCTGTGGGTGAGGACGGCGGAGGTGTTGCGCGCCAACGGCATCACGACGCGTGCGCAACTGGCGGCCCTTGCCGGGCCTCATCCGGGCGCGGACGGCATTTCGCCCTTCTGGCGGATCAAGGGCTGCGGAAAAAAACTCGCCGCGGAAATCGTCGCGTGGCTCCGGCGGACGTCTGCCGAGCGGGTGATGCGCGATTTTGCCTGAATCGGCCCCGGCCCGCAAAATATCAGGCACAATCCGCACAATCCGCACGATGATTGGGATTCCGGGCTAGCGATCTGGCAAGATGGCGGCGTCATGAGCGACGTCACCGCCGAAGCACTACCAGAAACCGCGAAAGCCGCAAGAGCGGGGAGCGAGGGGAAGCCCGCGCCCGCGCCGCGAGTGTGGCTGAACCCCGAGCACGTCGCAGGCATCCAGGAGGAAGTCGATGACGACGGCGTACTCCTCGGCTGGCGTGTCGTCTTCAAGGAGGCGAAACACATCCTGTTTTATCCCGGCACCTGCACGCTGAGCCTTGGGTTGCCGACCGGCCAGCCGGGCGAGGAGGTATTGTCAAAACCGGGCGAGACCGGGCACCTCCTGTTTGAGTCCACCCCTCGCGACGCGTCCGATCCGCTGGACAAGGAGGATCGGGCCTACCTCATGAATCTGGTCCGCAAGGGCAAATGTAATATCGGTCTGGATACCAGCGAGGAAGGAGCCGGCGCATGATCAGTGTGACGTCCGTCATCGAGCTGCACCACGTCACGGGGCTGACGGCCTGCCGCGGAGGCGACCGCGTGGCGGTGAGCGCCGCGACGCCCGCCGGCATCGTCCGGCTGATCGTGCCCCTCCCGGTCTGGCTGACCACGGCCCGGACCGCGCGCGACGCCAACGGCAACCTCTGGCCCGACCCCCCCGATCCTGCCGCCACCCCCGAAGC
>JAISAX010000757.1 GCA_031266495.1 Opitutaceae bacterium | reverse complement strand
TCTCTCTTGTTAACCTCCTCCGGCCCGACCGCCCCCCCCGCCCCCCCCCCCCCCCCCCCCCCCCCCCCCCCCCCCCCCCCCCCCCCCCCCCCCCCAGCGCGTGGATTCAGCGGATGTTTTTTATGCGCAATCTTTTTGTTTTCAAGGAATTGATGATCGGGACCAAGTGTCCGGAGTGATTCCGGGAGAGGCGCAAAAGTATATAGGGATGCATCGGGAGAATTTGTTGAATGATGTTACGCGGATCGTCCGTAGCGACCGTAGGGGCTTCGCTTGCGAAGCCCGCGAGGAGCTGTCATGGATGGAGATACGCCAGTTCGTCCGCCCGTAGGGGCGATCCGTGTACCTTCTGTTATTGAGAGGCATGTCGGGGAAGTGGCGCGGGCGTCCCGCCCGCAGACGGCGCGGAGCGCCGCCCTGAAACAAGGGTGGGAGGCACCTCCCGCAGAAGCGGGCGAGACGCCCGCACCACTCCGAACCGGCGGCGCTCCGCGCCGTCCATGGGCTGGAAGCCCATGCCACTCCAGACCGGCGGCTTCGCCGTCCACGGGCTGGAAGCCCGTGCCACGCCGGAACGGTGAGGCAACGCTTGCGGGCGAGACGCCCGCGCCACTGCCGTTCGGGCGGCGTCAGCCGCCTTGGAGTGCGGCGCTCCTGCGCCGCTTTTGCTTTTGCCGCTTTTGGAAATGTCGATGCCTTGGGAGTGCGGCAGAGGACTGCCGCACTCCAAGGCGGGCGAGACGCCCGCGCCACGACGCTCCGCGTAACCTCAGTTCTGTTATTGAAAGGCATGTCGGGGATGTGGCGTCCGGGGACAAGAGAATGTTGTGCAATGGTGTGCACACACTTGCCGTTTCCAACCCTTCTCTTCGCGCCCAGGCTTCCGGCCTGTGAAAACCGATTGGCCTGATTTGCCTGAATCTTCCATGTCCGCAGCGCCACTGGCGTCGCCGGTGCCGTTTTTTGTCCGCGAACCGGAGCGCGATTTTTCCATCGGGGCGGAGCGCATGGCCGATGTCATTGTTTGCGGCGGAGGTCCGGCGGGCGTGTCCGCGGCACTGGCGTCCGCCCGCACCGGCGCGCAAACCGTCCTGCTCGAAGCGCACGGTTGCCTCGGCGGCATCTGGACCTCGGGCCTGCTGGGCTGGGTGATCGATGGTGCGGACAAACCGGGAATCATGCGCGAGATTATCGCGGCGCTGGACCGGCGCGGCGCCCGCAGGTTGCGCGTCGAGGGCGGGCGCAGTTTCGCCTGCGATGTCGAGCAGATGAAGCTTTTGCTTGAGGAAATGGTCCTCGCCGCCGGTATCCGCGTGCAATTGCACACGCGTGTCGTCGCGGCGGTTCGCGATGCGCGGGCTTCCGGTCCGCAGGTTACCGATGCGCAGGCGCAGGCTCCGGGGCGCGTGGCGGCTATCCTCACGGAGTCGAAGAGTGGACGTCAGGCGTGGGGGGCGCGGTGTTTTGTCGATGCGACCGGCGACGGCGATCTCGCCGCGCAGGCCGGGTGCGGTTTCGATTTCGGGCGTCCCGGCTCCGCGGGCGAAACGCAGCCGTTGAGCCTGGTCGCGCTCGTCACGGGCGTGCGCATGGGGGAGATCGGGGCGTTTGTCGGCGGTGGTCTCGCCAAACCCAAGGAGCGCCTGCTGGCCGAATTTCGCCGCGCCGGGATTGTGCCGTCCTACGCGGCACCGACGCTTTTTCCGATGAGCGACGATCTTTTCGCGTTGATGGCGAATCACGAATACGGCGTCTCCGGCCTTGATGCCGCGCAGGTGACGGGGGCGACGTTGCGCGCCCGCGCCGAGGTGCACCGGCTGGTGGCCGCGCTGCGTTCTCTCGGCGGCGCGTGGAGCGGTCTGCGCATCGTGGCCACCGCGGAGCAGATCGGCGTGCGCGAGGGACGGCGTATCCGTGCGCTTTATACGGTCAGTCGCGACGATCTCGTCAATGGCGCGCGGCACGAGGACGCGGTGTGCCGGGCGACGTTTGGCATCGACGTCCACTCGACCACGGAAGCGGCTCGCGGACGGCCCGGCGACCCGGTCAACGCCACCCGCACGCAGCCTTACGATATCCCGTTGCGGGCGCTCATCGCGGCGGATGTGGACAACCTCCTGCTCGCCGGTCGCTGCATCGGGGGCGATTTCGAGGCGCATTCGAGTTACCGGGTAACGGGCAACGCCGTGGCGCTCGGGCAGGGGGCTGGCGTGGCTACCGCGCTTGCGGCCCGCTCCGGCCAGTCGCCGCGCACCCTCGCCTGGGCCGATGTGCGCGCGGCGCTCGACGCCCTCGACCGTCGGATTCCCGTTCCCGCCGCTATCCTGACCGAAGTTGCAGCGTGGTTACAGTTACAGACCTGAAGTTACGCAGGCGGGAGCCGGAGCGGCTGATCGGGTGGCCCGCGTAACATCAGTTACAGACTGAAGTTGCGCGGAAGCCCCACGCAGGGGCTTCGCTTGCGAAGCATTTGGCGTCGAGAGGAAAGGTCCGGGGAGCGCACGCGTCTCGCGTGCTTTGCCCCGGCGTCTCGCCGGGCAACCCGGAGATGGCGGAAAGGCGGGGATGGCGGGAGGCGGAGAGGCAACGGGTTTTGGCGAGACGCCAAAACCGGCACGCGAGACGCGTGCGCTCCCCGGACCCTCTCGATCCCGGGAACCCGGACCTTCCCGATCCCGGACCCTCTCGGTTACCAGTTGTCGCTGCGGAAGGGGACGGCGGGGAGACCGTCGCGATTGAAGAGGCCGGCTTCGGGCGCGTTGCGCCAGGCATAACGGACGGCAACAGGTGCGGTCACACGGGAACTTGTTACCACCACGGTCTGGCCATCAATTTGGGCCTCGGCAGGATAAAAAACCTTGTCCGCCCCGGCGAGTTCGAAGCCGGCGGGCGTGACGCCGCGCGGACTGGTGAGCGGACTGGCAATGTCGGACGGCTTGAAACTGACACGATATCCGGCGCCTTCGCGCTTGGCGGAGTCGAAGACGGGGCCACCGTCAACAAGGCTGGTTTTGCCGTAGTTGCGTTTCAGGGCGATGAGGGCCAGGCGACGGCCAACGTCGCGCTTGTTGCGCGGGTGGATGTCGGTGACGTTGCCGATGTCGATGATGACGGCTTGGCCGGTGTTGGGCAGGGCAAGGGTTTCGGTCTGCGCTCCGCGAAGGAAGGCGTATTCGGTTTTGTCGGGTCCGGAGCCGCGGAAGTTGGCGAGTTGCGCCCAGTAGAAGGGGATGTCTCCCTGGCCGAATTGTTTGCGCCAGCCGTTGATCATGGCCGTCTGGAAATCGCGGTATTCGTAGTGGCGGCCCGTGTTGGAGCAGCCTTGATACCAGATAAAACCGCGCAGGGCATAGGGGACGTGCGGGGCGATCATGCCGTTGTAGAGGCCGGAGGGTTCGGTGTGGTGGCCGGGCCCGGTGGGCGCGCCGGGACGGCGCTCGGTGAAGGGTTTGCCTTCGGCCTTGGCGGCGTCGCGTTTGGCCTCCCAGGCTTTCACGTTTTGCTCGTAGCGACTTTTGGCGGCGGGATAGTCGTCGAGGGTCTTTTGCCAGCGGGTGTGGATTTCCGCAAAGGCGGGGCCGTTGCTTTTGGCGGCGACGGCGGCGTCCATCCACGCTTCGATGCGGGTGCCGCCCCAGGAACTGTTGATGATGCCGACAGGGACGCCGAGGGCGCGATACAGGTCGGCGGCAAAATAATAACCGACAGCCGTAAAGCTGCCTACCGTGCCGGGCGTGGTGCGCACCCAGGTGCCTTCAGCCGTGGCCAGCGGCACGGAGGACACTTTTTTCCGGGTTTCGTAGTGGCGGATGAGGGGGTTGCTGGCGAAAGCCATTTCGTATTTGCCTGCGTCGGTGTTGCTGAGCCGCCATTCCATGTTGGACTGCCCCGAGGCGAGCCAGACTTCGCCAACAACCACGTCGGCGAGAGTGATTTTGTTGTCGCCCTGCACGGTGAGGGCGCGGCCTTCGCCGGAGGCGCCAAACGCGGGCAAATCCACCCGCCATTGGCCATTGGCACCGGTCGTGGTGCTCGCGGTCTTGCCGGCAAACGTCACGGTGACTTTCTCGCCGGCTCTGGCGGTTCCCCAGACGGGAACGGGTTTTTCGCGCTGGAGCACGGCTCCTTCGCGGAACAGGGGCGCGAGCACGACTTCGGCGTGCACGGCGCAACTCAGGATGAATGCGGAAACACAGAGGAGGGGTGTTTTCATAATGAAGGGTGCAAGCAAGAAGGCAGCCGCCGCTCCGGTGCAAGCCTGCGTGTTGTATAATGTTTTGCGAAAGCGCACTCCGATTTGCCGCGAGCCGCCGCCGCGCTGTCCCGCTTGCATCGGGCGGCCCGGGCAGCTAAGCCCTGCACCATCATGTTTCAGGTGACGTTTTCCGAACAGGCGCTGGGCGAGCTCAAGAAGCTCGATCCTTTCGCGCAGCTCGAGGCCATCGAGCCGCTGGCCAATCTCAAGACCGAGGAACTGGCCCACCCGCGCGAACCGCTGGGCCGCTTCGTGCGCGGAGGCAAGACACTCTACCGGCTCCGCTCCGGCGGACATCGCCTGTATTTCGAGATCCGCGACGAGACTTTTCTGCACGTCAGTTACATCCTCCACAAAAACTCGCTCGAGGATTTCCTGCTCCGCAACAAGCTGCCCGTCTCCGAAGAACAACTGGTGGAACAACATTCCAAATTCTGGAAATATCTCGAAACGCTGACGAAGTGACGCCAGCCTCGCTCCCCTCCCCCCCCCCCCGCCTCCGCCATCCCGCTAACTTTCTCTTTCATGACTCCTCCGGACAACCTTCCCCGCTACGACGAAGATTCCCCTTACCATGTCTCGCAGGCCAGCCGGATCTATTTCCTGCCCAACCTGATGACGGCAGGTAACATCTTTTGCGGTTTCGGTGCCGTCATCCGTTGCATCCAGGCCAACTTCGCCGCCCGGATCAGCGAAGTGTCCCCGCTCCCGCCGGAAGCGATCGACTACTACAAGCAGGCTGTGTGGCTGATTTTCGGGGCGATGGCTTTCGATGCGCTCGACGGCCGCCTCGCGCGCATGGGCGGCCGGGAATCGCTCTTCGGCGCGGAGTTCGACTCGCTGGCGGACGTCGTCTCCTTCGGTCTCGCGCCCTCGCTGATGATGTTTTTCCTCATCATGTCGCCCTCGCAGGGCTATCCGATCTTCCAGAATATCGGCTGGCTGCTCGGTTTCGTTTACCTGCTCTGCGCGGCGATCCGGCTGGCGCGGTTCAACGTCATCACCCACCCGCTCCTCCAGCGCGGCGAAGCGTACAGCAACAGGGATTTCGTCGGCCTGCCCGTACCCGCCGCCGCCGGCACCGTGGGCGCGCTCGTGCTCTTCCTGCTCCACCTCGCCTCGCAGGACAAGACCCTCCATCGCTGGGCCGCGCTCCTGCCGTTCCTCCTGCTGCTCATCGCCATCCTCATGGTCAGCACCGTGCGGTACCCGAGCGGCAAACAGATCGACCTGCAAACGCGCACACCGCTCGTCACCTTCCTGCTTCTCGGCATCGTGCTGGCTACTGTCATCATGTTCAAGGAGTTCGGCATGCTTGCCTGCTGCCTCGGCTACATCTTCTTCGGGCTCGGCCGACACTTCCACCGCGCACGCAAGGCATGACGGGCTCGCAAGCGGACCGCCTGAAGACAGTCCCTCCGCTCCGGGAACGAAAAACGCCGGGGTAAAACCCTGCGAACAACTCACCAATAACCGACCGACAACTTTGACCCTGCGAACAACCCGCCACTTTTCCCTCCGCTTCCCGACACTTGCTCACAGTCTCCCGGCTCCCCCTTCACGAGTGAAAACCGGCCGGTTATTCGGCTTTTTCGCAGACCATAATAAGATGATGCCTTTTCTTTTATTGAAAGAAGTCCCTATTCTCTTTTGTTGGCATCTTTCTTTTCTCAACTCTCGACAGAGCCCCCGCTCTTCCCTCTCCTAACAGTTTTTCCAAAACAGGCCTCATGAAATTCAAGATCAACCGCGATCACTTCAGCAACGGACTCGCCCAAGTCCTCAACGTTGTCGGCTCCAAGGCCACCATGCCCATCCTCAGCAACGTGCTGATCGAGGCCGAGAAAGATTACATCTCTCTCACCACCACGAACCTCGATCTCGGCATCCGCTGCCGGATCAAGGCGGAGATCAAGGAGCCCGGCGCCGTCACGCTGCCCGTCAAACGCCTCGCCACCATCGTGCGCGAGCTGCCTTCCGTGGAGGTCTCGTTCGACGGATCCGCCAACCACCAGGTGAAACTCACCTCCGGCGGCTCCACCTTCAAGATCATGGGCATCGGCAAGGACGAGTTCCCGCCGCTCCCGGAATTCGGCGACGACAAGAGCTTTACCCTCAGCCAGGAAGAGCTTGTGGACATGCTCAAGAGCGTGGCCTACGCGCAGTCCACCGACGAAACCCGGTACATCCTCAATGGCGTGTATTTCAATTTCCGCGACGCCAAACTCGCCCTCGTCGCCACCGACGGTCGCCGCCTCGCGCTCATCTCGAAAGAGATGGAAATCCCCGAGGAATCCGCCGGCTCGATCATCCTCCCGGCCAAGACGGTCGGCGAACTGCTCCGCATGCTCGGCAAAGGCCAGAAAATCAAGATCGCCTTCAACGACCGCCGCGCCTCCTTCGAAATCAGCACCGAAGGCGAGGACACCGGCTTGGTCGATTCCATTTACCTGTACTCGAAGGTCGTGGAGGGAAATTATCCCAATTACCAACAGGTTATTCCCAAGGAAACCCACCAGCGCATCAAGCTGGAGCGCGAACTCCTCGCCGAATGCGTGCACCGCGCTGCGCTCGTCTGCTCCGACAAGTCCAACCAGGTCAGGATCAAGATCAGTACCAATCTCCTCGAAATCACCGCGCAAAGTCCCGATTTCGGCGAGGCGCACGAGTCGATGGCAATCGCCTACAGCGGCCCCGACCTGCAGGTGGCCTTCAACCCGGCGTTCGTGATGGACCCGCTCCGCGCCCTGACCAAAGACGAGGTGTTTTTTGAACTGAAGGACGAGGTGAGCCCCGGCGTGTTCAAGACGCTGGAAAACTTCATCTGCGTGATCATGCCCGTCCGCCTGAGCTGAATCGCAGAAAGCGGCTACACGGATGTTACGCAGGAGAGGGTTTTTGAGGACGGGCCGGTCCGGGGAGCAGTGCACGCGTCTCGCGTGCCGGCTTGGGCGTCTCGCCCAAGCCTTTTCTGTCGGGCCGATCCGGTTCAGATCCAATCTGAACCGAAACCATGTTCGGCGAGACGCCGAACACAGCACGCGAGACGCGTGCGCTGCTCCCCGGACCGGTTGCACCGCGTAACAACATCAGCTTCGCCCTCTTTCTCTCATTCCGGATGGATCCGCTCTACTACGTTTACGCTGCGATGATCGCCTCGCTCGTTGTGATGCAGGTGAACCAGCGTCGCGCCTCGCCGGTGCTGGCGGTTGCGAACCGCTGGCTGCGACTGGTGATTTTTTCGCTCGGCGGCGCGCTGGTCATGCGCGGGCTGGAATGGAGCGACCGGCCGCTGTCGGCGCTGACACTGGCTTTTTTCCTCGTCTGGTTTCTCGGAGACACGGTTTACAACTGGCTGGCGATCAAGGCGCTCAGCGTGAGCCCGTTGCCGCTCTTTCCCCGGTTTTCGGTCAATGCCAGCGGTGAGGAATGGCCGACGGATATCCGCTTTTTGCGCGTGCGCGACTGGCTGCGGCGGGAGGGTTTCAAGCAGGTGCAATCGCTCCACTCCGACATCGTGCCCGGCATCCGGTTGCGGATGTCGGTCTATCACGATGCCGAGGCGAAGATCCGGCTTCAGGTGACGTTTTTCCCGCAACCTGCCGGAGCAGTGGCCATGTGCCTGCATCTGGCGACCAACACGACGGGCGGGCACCGCATCGTCACGGACAATATTTTTATGCCCTTCGCCGGCTTTTATCCGGAGAACTGGCTGGTGAAGCGGTATCCCCTTTGCCGTTCTCCGCGCAAGCTGCTCGCCCGTCATCGGCGGCGCCTGGCGGAAGCGGGCGAAACGCCGTGTCCTTGGACGAGCGAACCGCTCAACGACATCAACGGCCAGCAGGTGGAACTCGAGCAGATCAACACGGAGCTCGGTTTTCTCTTCCCGCACCGCGAGCGCGAGGAGCATGGCAAGATCACCTACGAAGGCCGTTACCGGGTGTGGAAGGAGTGCTGGCTCCTCAACTACTTCGGCCGCGCCGGGCGGTACGAGTGAGTCCGGAACATGATCAAGGTAACTGAAGTTACGCGGCACCTCCCGCCCCGCACGTAGGGGCTTCGCTTGCGAAGCCCGCGAGAACCTTCCGTAACGGGAGATGCGCCCATTCTCTCGCCAGGCGCGGGCGTCGCAAGCGACGCCCCTACGTCCGATCCGCGTAACATCAAAAAATAACACGGCTCAAAAAAATCCGGCGTCCAGAGTCCGGCGTCTGAAAGTGGGG
>JAISAX010000728.1 GCA_031266495.1 Opitutaceae bacterium | reverse complement strand
TCCACCCCCCCCCCCCCCCGATTTCCGTTCACCCGGGAGAACGAAAGAACGTTCGCAACACGATCCGGCGTCGCCAGGTTGCATGACTTCATGATGTCTCCCCGTTGCTTCCCGTTTCTGTCCGGATCCCTGTCCGGATCCGTCCTGTTCGCATCGCTCCTCCTGTTTGCCGGCCTTGGTCGCCTGGCGGCTGCGACCCCGCCCACCTCGCCCGCGTTGCCCACGCCGGAACCGGCGCCGGCCGGAGCGCCGCTCATCGTGCTCAAGCTGGACGACATGCGGGCGCGTGACGGCAAGGTTCCTGCCGCCTGGCAACGCGTCGTGGATTTTGCCGTCGATCGGAAAATCAAGATTTCCATCGGCATCATCTGCAACTCGCTTGCCGCCGATAATCCGGACTACATCGCGGGGTTGAAAAAGATCGCGGCGACCGGTCTGGTCGAGTACTGGCATCACGGATACACCCACGGCGGCCGGAAGGATGCGGACGGCGGACGGATCACGGAATTCTCCCGAAGCAGTTACGAAAACCAGCGCGACTCCCTGCTGCGGGGGATGCGGCTCGCGCAGGAAAAAATCGGCATCACCTTTGTCGCGTTCGGAGCACCATTCAACGCGACCGACGCCACGACGGCCCGCGTGCTGTCGGAAATCCCCGAAATCCGCGTCTGGTTGTACGGGAATGCCCGTGACACCGGGGGCAAATTTGTCGCCCGGCGCGTGGGTCCGGTGAACATCGAGAATCCCGTCCACAAACCCAATCTCGCCGCCCTGGTCAAAGGCTTCGGGGCGGCGATGCGCCAGGAGCCTGGTCCCCGGTATTTTGTCCTGCAGGGACATGCGGGAGGGTGGGATGATGACAAATTCGCCGAGTTCGTCCGTATTGTGGATTACCTGACAGGGCAGGGTTGCCGGTTTGTCTTCCCGTCCGATCTGCTTCTCAAGTAACCCGGGATCGGGAAAGTCCGGGGAAAATCGATTCCCATCGATTCAAGCCGATGGACGCAAGCCGGGGATCGGGAAGGTCCGGGGAGCGCACGCGTCTCGCGTGCTCTGCCCGGCGTCTCGCCGGGCAATCCGGGGACGGCGGGAAGGCGGCGGGAGGCGGCGAGGCAACAGGTTTTGGCGAGACGCCAAAACCCGCACGCGAGACGCGCGCGTTCCCCGGACCAGTTACTCGTCTGCTCACACCCCGCTCTCCCCACCGCCCCCGCCCCCCCCCCCCCCGGTCAGGTCGCCCGGTCGTATGCTTCGAGGGATACGAGATGGGAGAGAGGCCCGCCGGCAAGGTAGCTGGCGAGGTTCTGCATGGCGGCGGAGCCGATGCGCGGCATCATGTCGCTGGTGGGACCGGCGATGTGCGGAGACCAGATCGCGCCGGGAAGCGTCCGCCACGGGGAATCGGCGGGCACGGGTTCGACCGCCAGCACATCGAGCGCGGCTTGCAGACGTCCGGAGCGGACTTCATGGAGCAAGGCGATTTCGTCCACAAGCTGGCCCCGGGCGACGTTGACAAACAGCGCGCCGTCGGGGAGCCGGCCAAGGAGGGCGGCATCGACGCATCGGTCGTTGACAGGCGTGAGCGCCTCGCATTCGAAAAGGATTTCCCGCCCGGAAAACAGCCCGGCCAGCGAACCGGCAGGCTCCATGCCGGCGGTCCGGATAACGCTGGCCGGGACTCCGGCGGAGAAACAGGCGATGTCCTGCGTAAAAGGTTTCAGGAAGGCGGCCAGAGCGCGAGCCACGCCGCCGCATCCGTGGATGCCGATGCGCCGGTCGCAAAGGGTGCGCGTATTCGCATTGCAGATACGCGTTTTCCCAACGGAAAAGGTTTCCTGTGCGCCGAGCCACGCTGGCGCGCGACGCAGCACGGCCAGCGCGAGCAGCAACGCGTGCTCGGCGACCTGTCTGGCGACCTGCCCGCCCCAGTTGGTGACGAGACCGCCGCGTTCGAGAAACACCCGCGGCACTTTCTGGCGCACGGTGCCGGTCAGATGGCAGACGTAGCGCAACGGGCAGGACACGCCATCGCTTCCGTCGTTCGTGCCGTCGCCGCCGGTGATCCAGTCAACGGGCAGCGGCGGTGTGCGCCATGCGGATACGATCACGTCGGGCCGGATGTCTTCGAGCAGGGCGCGCCACGCGGCGGGTTCGGCCCTGGTCGGCAAGACATCCGGCCAGACGCAATCGGCATGGGCGAACGCATCGGGGTTGGAAAAATCGGGATCGGGAAGAAAAATCTCCTTCTCGCGCCGGACGATGGCGAAGAGGACGCGCGATTGCGCGGGGAATGCGCACGGTGGTTTGGCGAGCGCGGAGAGTCCGGCGGGTCCGGCTGGGACGGCAGGCGTGGCGAGTGCGGACAGAAGGGCGGTCATGGGGAGCGACAGTTTTTGTGACAGGAAACTGGATACTTTATCCGGGCGCCACGTAACCCCCGGGGCCGCCGAGTTTCATGAATTTGCGATGGACAAAAAATCCCGTCACCAGCGCCGCGCCGGTGATGCCGGAGGCAACGATGAAGGTGTAACGGAACACGCCGCCCGTCTGGTCGATCAGGAGGCCGACGAGCGGGCCGAGCGTCATGTTGGCGGCGGCGGTGCAGATGCCCGCCGCCGAGGAAAATTGCGCGAACCGCGTATGCGGGAAGAGGCACTGCGCGAGCGAGGCCGCGCTCGTCCAGTAACAGCCGGAAATGATGCAATGCGCCACGTAGGCCGTCACAAACGCGCCGGGCGTCGTCGCGTACAACGCGCCGAAAACCGTCACGCCCACGTAACACAGCAGCGATCCGAGCGCCATGCGCAGCGGGTGAAAATAGTCTGCCGCCCAGCCCAGAAACCACGCCAGGCAGAGCGAAATGGTGAACGACAACGAAAGGCATTTGCCGTAAGTGTCCATGCTCACGCCGAGGCTCCGCGCGTAGGGAATCGCAAAGGTGTTGACCGGCCCGAATGACATCATGGCGACCTTCAGAAACAGGAAAACGAGCAGGTAATACGGGTTCATGAAACACTCCCGGCAGTAGCGTTTCGCCTCGTAAAAAAATCGTCGCGCCATGCCGGGCCGCGTCGTCGCGCCGCCGTTTTCGCCGGACGTCGCCGCGGCGGTTTTCTCCCGCGCCGTCGCCGTCGCCATCGCCGGGGGCGGAGGGGGAGGGTAGCTGCCTTCCCTGATCTTGAGGCAGACGAGCATGAAGGAGCAGCCGTAAAAAATGCCGATTGTGCAGAGGATCAGCAAAAAATGATCGGGCACCTTGCCCATGATCCAGTAGTTGAAAATCACGCCGTCGATGAGGCTCACGGCGCGAAACAGCCCGTAAAACCGTCCGAGTAGTGGACGCGGAACTACGTCGTTGACCAGGCCGTTGAAAACGGGACTCGCGGCGATGGTCGCGAATTCAAACGCCGCCCAGAACAGGCCGAAGCACGCGACCGACACGATCATCCCGCTTTGTTCCGGGAAGAACCGGGTGTGCGCCCAGTGCGAGAGCATCGGGGTGAAGGCGATGCCGATCATGCCGAAGGTGGCGATGGGGGTTGTCACCAGCAGGAACGGGATGCGCCGTCCCCAGCGTCCGCGGTGCCGGTCGGACTTCACGCTGATGACCGGGCTGATGATCACGCCCATGAGCGAGGGGAAGGTGCCGAGCAGCAGCGCGAAATAAAAATTGGGGACTTTGAGGTGGCTCAGATACCAGTGCGCGATGGGGCCGACGGAGCGTTCGCGCATCGACCACGAGAAATCGCCAAACAGCAGCCAGCAAAACAGTACAACCAGACCGCCCGCGGTGTAGGTGAGTGTGCCGGCTTTCCACGTCTTGCGCGGCGGACGGGAGACAATGCCAGCGTCTGGCGCGCTCGCGTCGCCGTTTTGTTGGTCGCCTTGACTCACGTGTGAAGGATGGCGGTTGCGCCGGGGGGGGGGGGGGAGGAGGAGGGAGACGCGTCAGGCGCGACGGGAGCGACGGGAGCGGCGGCGGCGAAGATGTAGTGACGCCAACAATACGGAGAAGCCGGCAATCAGGGCGATGCTCGCGGGTTCGGGGACGGCGGGGGCGGGGATCGCCGTCACCGTGCCGGTGACGACAAGGTCATCGAAATTGAGATATACGGCAGAACCGGAAGTCTGGACGTAAAGGTAGAAGGTTACGGAGTTGCCCGAGGAAATCGTTGTTCCGGCCAGGGACGAGACAGTGAAAGTCTGGAATGTGTCGGTAATTGTGCTGCCCTCGGTCGCTGTGCCGGTACTGTCTGCCGAAACGTACGCACTGGCCAGGAGGTGGTCGGCGTCAACGCCGCCAATGGAAGAAAAGATCCAGAATCCCCGCGTGGTTGAAGCAATGGTCGAACCGGCGCGGGACTTGAAGGAGAGGGAATCCAGCGTGAACTCGTAACCTTCCCCGGCCGTGAGCGTGAACTCGAAGTAGTTGTTTCGGGCCAGCGCCGTTGCCAGACTGAACGTGCCACTGTTCTGCGCGTAAGCAGAGGTCGTCACCCGAAGTGCGTTGCCGCTTCTCGCAAAATTGTTGATGCCATTGAGGTTTAGTGAACCGCCCATCGGGTACTTGGCGAGGTTGGTGATGGTCACTCCAGTTGCGGATGTGTAGCCGTCAACGGTACTGTTGAACGTCCACTGGACGAGGTTGACGGGTGTGTCGGCGGCGGAGAGCGGGGAGGCGGGCACGGAGAACACCACGAGGGCGAGGAGCGCCAGCGGGGCGGACAGGATTTTGTAGTTTGTTTTCATGACGTACGGGATTCCGGGTTTGCGGATGCGTTATGAAGAAAAACGGTCCCGGCGCCGCCCGCACAATCCTCTTGCTGTTATCTCAGGATAACGGACGCACGGTCTTGCCTTCGATCCAGGTGCCCTCGACGTGGATGCGCTGGGGATGCGCGGGGATGCCGCGTTCGCCGCGGTGCATCATGGCGACCAGAAAATCGGCGGCGACTTCACCCACGTGAACGGACTCCTCGTGAATCCCCGCGACCGCCGAGTCATCGTTGCTCTCGAAGACTCCGAGGGTGGTGCAGGCCACGGCCACATCCTCCGGCACGGCCATGCCGATGCTGTTGAGGTGTCCCATGATGTGGGGCGCGCCGGAGATGATGGCGTCGGGGTGCCACTTGCGCAGCCAGGTATCGAGCGGCTTGCGGTAGTCGGGCCATGTATCGAAGAGCAAGGGATCGATCCGCGAGGCCAGGAAATGGCTCTCGGCATACCAGGCGCCGAGGTAGTTGTGATCGGTGCGGGCGTCGTGCTTGTCGTGCAACACCAGGCCGATGCGGCGGTAGCCGTGGCGCAGGAGTTCGCGCATGATGCGCGTGAGGTTGCGATACTGGGCGGGCACCACGGTGTGGAGGCAGGGCTGCGCCAGGGTGTATCCAAATGTCACCGACGAAAAATCCTCCCACGGGAAATCGAGCGTGATGCGGGCGCGCGGCTGCGGGCAGAGGAGGAGTCCCGAGATGGAGCGCGCGCGCAGGGCCTGCGCCAGCCTGGCGGGTGTCATGCCGGGGCTGCTCATGTCCAGCGTCTCCATCGAAAAACCGTGCCGCCGCGCGCGGGCTTCGGCTCCGTCGTGGTAATTTTTCCATTGGCGCACGGAGTGGCTGCCGGAGGAGTTGACGATCCAGGCGAGCGTGCCCTGGAAGGCGGCGGGGCGGCGCGAGCTGCGATAGGCCGAAAGCGCCGAGAGCATCGGGTCGGGCGCATAGCCCATTTCGGCGGCGACCCGCGCAACGCGGTCGCGTGTCTTTTGCGGAATGCCGGGATAACCGCGCAGGGCCATCGACACCGTGGTGCGATGCACGCCGAGTTTTTGTGCGATGTCCTTGTGCGTGATCCGGGGGGCGGAGATTTTTTCAGGCATTATCCTGTGATAGCAAAGGAGAATTCGTAAAACGAGCCGGAATCCGCAGGATGGGCAATGTCATGATTTCCCGTTGCCTCCCCTCTGTTTCTTCCTCCGCCGCCTCTCTGCCGCGGCCTGAGCTAGCTCAGGCGACAGGACGCCGGAGGCGTCCTGTCAAGATCCCTTCTCCTGCCTCTTCCGGTTTCACTCTGGTCGAGTTGCTGGTTGTCATCGTGATCATCGGCATTCTGGCGGCGATCATCATCCCGGTGACGGCCAAAGTCCGGCAATCGGCGCGCAAGGTCGCCTGTGTATCCAATCTTCGCCAGATGGGTATCGGCGTGGCTTCGTTTGTCACCGACAATCGGGGAAAGCTGCCCGGCCCGCTGTACACGAGCATGACGTGCACGTACAAGGGGAGCGGGGACAACGGACATCTGGGTTCCTACATTTACCATTACATGGGAATGCCGCGCATCGCCGGCGGCGTGACCAGGCGTTCCGAGGTTTTTGCCTGCCCCGGCTGGTTCAAGAAAAGCGGGCAGTCCAGTGACACCCGCTTCTTTGGCGTCAGGAGTTCCTACACCCTGGATGGTCAGACAAAATACAGTTTTGGCGACGCAAACGCGGGCGTGGACCCGGACAACAATCCCAAAAAACCGCCCGGATTGTGGGAACAGATACCCACTCCGTCACGTGTGCGCGCCCTCTGGGATATTGACCAGGAACTTAACAGCTTCACCACAATCCCCGAAAAACCGATACACGGGAATTACCGCAACGCCCTCTTCTTCGACTGGCACGTGAAGAGCATCAACGTCGGCAACGGAACGAAAGAGGAATGGGACACGTATTGGAAAAATTGGGAAAACCCGTAGTTAATAATAACTGATGTTACGCAGACGAGGGTATTTTGCTGACGATCCGATCCGGTCCGGGGAGAGCACGCGTCTCGCGTGCTGTGTTCGGCGCCTCGCCGAACACGGTTCGGTTCGGACCGTCAGCAAAGGCTTGGGCGAGACGCCCAAGCCGGCACGCGAGACGCGTGCCCTCCCCGGACCGGCTGCATACGTAACATCAGACAATAATTGGAAATATATGACACGAATCGCGATTTTTCATTTCCATTTCTCCTTCATGGTGGCGGCCATTCTTGCGGCACCGGTTGACGCCGCCATTACCGTCCGTCCCGTCGTACGGTTTTCCGATGATGTCATCGCGCAGGCGCTCGCCCAGCCCGCGCCTGTATGGCATTACAAATACCAGAGGCGTTACCGTGAAATCGACCAGACCTGCGCGCTGCACACGCTTGCGCTCGCGGCCTGGGCCGGGCAACAGCAGCCACCGGCATCCGCGGATACGATCAGCGAGGCCGTGGCCGCCCGCCTGCGGACGATCCTCGCCGGGGGCACGGAACCCGAATGCCAGGGTGGCCTCGGCGGCTGGACGCACGGGCCTTTCGCCTGGACGCTGGCGCTGGCCCGTCACACGCCCGCGGTCTGGAACCGGTTGTCCGGCGACGATCATGCGCGCGCCGATCTCCTGATGCAGGCGCTGGCGGTGGCGGCCAACTTCAATGTCGATGACGACAACAACTACCGCTGCATGATCGACGGCGACATCAACACGGCAAAAACCTTCAACCCCAACCATGTCGAGGGCTACGTCGCCGCGGCCATGGCGGCTGGCTGGTATTTTGAAGACTCGCGTACTGAAAAACCGGATGCACTCGACGTGTTTTTCGAAGCATTCGATTTCGACTCCTTTCTCGAAAAGCTCCGGGCGGCGAATTTCACCAACATCATCGCCGCGTGGACGCACACGCCCGAAACCCGTCGCGTGCTCATGGAGGGCGGTCCGTTTTTCCCGGACAATCCGAAGGCCGGCGCGGGCCGTGGCGTGCGCGGCAATCCCTTCACGTATGGGAAACACCGCGCCGGTGAATCCTGGGCCATTTACGCGAGGCTTGCCCGGCGCATGTTCGCGCACGAAGTGAAATCGGGTCTGCCGGTCTCGGGACGCGAGGGCGAGTTCACGCGCATCCTGGGCACGGATACGGAGGGACGTCCGCTGGTTTCGCCGTGGGAGGGCCAGCGCGGCATGTGCTACGAATTTCTCACCTCGCAGGGTGCGAAGCGGGGCAGCAAGTTCCGCAGTTGCGCGCGCTATGTCTGGGAAGGATGGACGATCGACATGGCCACGGCCGTGACGCTCTATGCGCGCGGGCTTTGGCCGGTTGCGGGCCAAGATGACGGTCATGACGTCCTGAGTTCTGCCGTGGCGGTGGGTTCGGAGGACCTGTTGTTCAAGCTGAAGCACGGGTATCGCGGATTCGCGCACGGGGCGTTCAACGAGGTTGACTGGAAAGGGGTCAAAGGCTGGCCGTGGGTGAGCGCCTGGTGGACGGAAGTCCTCGCGCCCGCCATCGGCGGCGAAGCGAGTGAGGCGGGAGTGGCGCGGGCGTCTCGCCCGCTGACGGCGAAGCCGCCGGATCGGAGGTGGTATGGACTTCCAGCCTGTGTTCCGAGGGCTGCCGGGCGGCGCTTCGCGTCGTCCACGGGGATTGTCAGAAAAAGCCCGTGCCATTCCGGATGCGGGCGGGACGCCCGCGCCACTCCCGCCACTCCGGAACCTGTCCACTTTTTGAGATGTGCCCTGTTCTTCTCCCCCCCCCCCCCGCAGTGCATGGCGCGGTCAACTGCGGCATAAAATCATGACATGGGAATGTAGTAAAGGGCCATGACACGCGAACCGTGGCGCTGACTGGAATCCCGTATCGCCGCAGTTGCCTGGTCCGCCGATTCTCCGGCATGGCTGACAGAGGGCGACAGAGAGGCGGGAGGAGGGCAAGCCGGAGGCAGCCAGAAACCGGAATCGACCGGCTGCGACACATGGCAGAATGCAAGCAGAATGGAGACATCTTGCTCCGGTCGGCGGATTGAAGCTTCATGGAAAACGAATTTTTTGATTTCCCTATGAAAAGAATCCTGACGCTCTGTTTTTCCCTGTTTGTCGTTCTGGCTGGAGCCTCGTCCGTACAGGCCGGCCTGCTCGTTTACGAAGGATTTGACGGCTACACTCCCGGGGCCGGACTTGAGGGAAGTACGCCAAATGAAAATACGGTGGGACTGGATACGACCCGGGCTTATGTGGACGACTCCGAAAATCCCAGATACACCGACACCGTGTTGGCAGACGGTTTGACCTTCGGCTCGCTGCGCACGAGTGGCGGGGCGCTGGGTTTTTCGAATACAGGCGGGACAGGTATCGAGCCATCTGTCGGCACAAATGTCATCGGAGCATACCTGTCGTCGGATGCTTCCGGATACACGGGGGATCTCTGGAACAGTTATCTGGTCAACCTCGCAATCCAGGGCGACCTCCCCGGCGACGGTATGGGCATTCGTATCGGCAGCAGTCCGGCGACCAGCAACTCCGGGTTTAACAGTTGGGCGGATTCGCGGAACAGCTCGGAAAATGTGGGGGTGGGATATAACTTTGGACACACGAGAGGAGAAACCGGCGCCGCCGGCCTCGAACTCGATACCACCTATATTATCATCAGTTGCTTTACCAATGCAGGGGTGGCGCTCAGTGGTTCCGTGAATGGCACGGCAACGCTTTGGGCGCTTACGGAAGCGCAGTTTGCCGATTTTCTTGCCACGGGCGGCGACGAGACCGCTCTGGCCAACGCCCTGGTAACAGCCACGACGAGCCAGACCGTCAACAGCGGCACACAAACCTTCGCCGGAGCTTTCGGCTTTGTATCCGTCAACGATGCCGGCACGATCGACGAATTGCGTTGGGGATCGTCGCTTGAGAGCGTGATTCCTGTTGTCCCTGTCCCCGAACCGGCGACCGTGGCACTTGTCCTGGGCATGGGCGCCGGACTGCTGGGAATGGCGTGCCGGCTGCGGCACCAGGCCTGAATTTCTGCGGCGGCAGATTTTCGCGGTTTTTTATCACCTGATGATACGCGGTGCCCCTCGTAGGGGCTTCGCTTGCGAAGCCCGTGAGGATCTTTCGTAACGGGAGATACGCCAATACTGTTCGCTGGCGCGGGCTTCGTTTCCGGAAGCGGGCGGTCGCCTGACAATGCTCATAATGCTCATTGGCGAAGGCGGGTCCACGTGGCCGCTCCTGCCAGCATCGCAAGGCCGGCCAGCAGCGCGCTGGTTGCGGGTTCGGGAACCGCGGCCCCGATGGTGATGTCGGTGCGCGCCTCGAAATTGTCGATGTAGAGCGTGCCATTATAGCCGGATTTGTCGCTGAAGTTGATCGCACGGATGTTGCTGCCGACAGCGACCTTGCCGTTGGAAACAGAGGCGATCCCCGCGCCGACAAGGACGCCATCCAGCCATACGTCGAGCGTGCTGCCGGCGAGTGTGTAGTTGCCATCTCCGTACTTGATGGACGACGCCGAGTTGTTGAAGACAACAGTGAGCGTGTGCGGCGCCTTGTACGAATATGTTGTAATTTGCGTGCTGATACCGACGTTGCCGCCATTGGCCATCAGCAGGGCGCCGCGCCGGAGCGCCAGACCGAAGGCGGTGCCATCGTTGCTATTCCCGGTGCCGATACGCAGGAGGACGCCGTTGCCGTTTCCGCCGGCCTGCGGGTCGTAAAAATCGAACGATATTTGCCCGGTAGTTCCGAGGCCGGTGCCGGCAAGCGTGGTGTTGAAGCTGTGGGTGATGCCGCTCTCTGCGACGAAGACAAGCTTGAGGTATTTGTTATCGGTCCCCTCCTTGAAAAGGGCGGTGGTGTCGGTCACGGAGTCGGCAGTGAGTGTGGTGGATTTTGTCCAGTTTGTCAGGTCGTTGAAATCGTCGGCGAACACGATGGTGGCGCGGGCGGCGGTGAACAGGATCGGGGACAAAACAAGCGCGAGCAGGGCGACCGGCGCACGCGTGGAGAACGGGGAGTTGGTTTTCATGATCATGAGTCCGAAACGAGGGTTGGTGGTGGATGTTTGCTGGATGTTTGTAACCGGAAATCCATTACCTGTCCCCGTCCCCTCCGGATGGGGGGGGGGGGGAGGATTGGAATGTATGCATACCTTTGCGTGATGCGGCGGCATGCAACAAGGGTCTGGTTGCTCTCTCAGGAGAGCGGGCGGATGGTTTTGCCCTCAACCCACGAACCTTCGATGTGCACGCGCTGGGGATGCGTCGGGATGCCGCGTTCTCCGCGCTGCATCATCGCCACAAGGAAATCCACGGCGACTTCGCCCACATGAAGGGACTCTTCGGAGATGCCCGTGGTCGTGGAGTCGGCAGTCCTGAGGCCGGGGCAGACTACGGCGATGTCTTCCGGGACGGCGATGCCGAGCGCGGCCAGGCGCCGGGTGATGTCGGGCGCGCCGGCGATGATGGCATCCGGTCGCCACTTGCGGAGCCAGGTTTTCAGGGGTGCGCTGTAATCGAGGTGGTCGGGGTACAGCAGAGGCTCGATGCGCGAGGCCAGGAAGTGGCTTTCGGCATACCATGCGCCGAGGTAGTTGTGATTGGTGCGCGCGTCGTGCAGTTCGTGAAATGCCAGGCCGATGCGGCGGTAGCCGCGGCGCAGGAGTTCGCGCATGAGGCGCGTGAGGTTGCGATACTGGGCGGGCACCACGGTGTGCAGAACGGGGTGATCCAGCGTGTATCCAAATGTCACGGACGAGAAATTTTCCCACGGGAAATCGAGCGTCATGCGGGCGCGTGGCTGGGGACAGAGCAGGAGGCCGGAGATGGAGCGGGCGCGCAGGGTGCGGGCCGTGCTGGCGGGTGTCGTGCCGGGAGCGTTCAGGTCCACCGTTTGCATCAAAAACCCGTGCCGCCGGGCGCCGGTTTCCGCGCCGTCGTGGTAGTCGCGCCACATTTTTGAGGAGGTCCAGTCGTAGTCGCCGCTCGAGTTGACTACCCAGGCGAGCGTGCCCTGGAAGGAGGCGGGGCGGCGCACGCTGCGATAAACGGAGAGGGCGGAAAGCATGGGGTCGGGCGTGTAACCGAGTTCGGCGGCGAGGCGGGCAACGCGGTCGCGTGTCGCCTGCGGGATGCTGGGGTGCTTGCGCAGGGCCATCGATACCGTGGTGCGGTGCACGCCGAGTTTTTGCGCAATGTCCTTGTGCGTGACGCGTGCGAGGTTGTTTTTCGGCTTCATTCTCCCGGGATAGCAAACGGGGGGTCGCAAGACCAGGGCTAAATCACGCATGGTCACGCGCATGATGCCTTGCCTCGCCCCGGATCCCGTTATCGCTGCCACCGGTGCTTCGCGCTCGACAGGTGGCGACAGGTGGCGACGGGATCGACGGGGGACGTTGGGGATCGACGTAATTCGGGAAATGAATCAGGTAACATGGATCGGGAAAGGTCCGGGGAACGCACGCGTCTCGCGTCCCGCCCAGGCCTCGTCCGTGCCAACATCAAACAACGAATTTTTCTCCATGCACAAAAATACAATCCGGCTTCTCGCCCTCGCCTTTTTGCCTTTCGCCGTGACCGCGCCGGAGTCCGGCGCGGCTGAAACGGAATCACGCACCGCGCGCGCCGCGCGCACCGCCCAACTTGCGGACTGGATCGCCGCGACGCCGCGCGAGCAGGCCGCATTCACACCGTCGTTCGACGACCGGGCTTTCTGGGCCGTGCAGGCCGCGCTGCCTTCCGCCGCGAAATTGATCCGTCATGCGGATTCCCTGGCCTCGCAGCCCGTGCCCGTGTTGTCACAGGAACTTTATGACGACTTCAAAAAAACCGGGCAACGCAAGCCGTTCGAACGTCCCTACGGCGAGCGCATCGAACGGCTGAACGTATTCGTTCTCGCCTTCGGGCTGGCCTCCGCCGCGCCCGGTGCGGCATCTGCGGCGGGAGCGGCGGGAGCGGCAGGAGAGGGGGGGGGAGGGGAGGGCGAGCGGTTTTTGCCTCTGGTCGAACGCGAACTGGCGGCGATTCTCGACGAGCCGTCGTGGGTGATGTCGGCCCACGCGGGCCAATACAAGGACGGGGCGTATGTGGATCTGGGCGCGGGCCGGCGCGCCTGGGAACTGGCCGCCGCGGACTGGCTGCTCGGCGAACGGCTTTCCGGTGACACGAGAAAACGGATACGAAAGGAAGTCCGCGAGCGCGCCCTGGCTCCGTATCTCGAACGGGCGCGTGCCGGCGACGCGCGCGGCTGGTGGTGGTTCACGACCACCAACAACTGGAACGCGGTGTGCCACGCAAGCGTGCTCGGGACGGCGTTGCTGCTGGTGGAGGATGCCGGCGAGCGGGCCGAATTCGCGGCGGCGTTCGAGTCGGGGACGCGCCGGTTTATCTCGGGGTTCGGGGACGACGGGTTTTGTCACGAGGGCCTTGGTTACTGGAATTACGGTTTCGGGCACTACGTGGCGGGGGCGGAGGCGTTGCGGCGCGCGACGGGCGGGAGGGTCGATTTGCTGGCGCAGGGCAAGGTGCGCCGGATCGCCGAGTTCGGGGCGCGGTGGCAAATCGCGGGCAATGTGTATCCGGCGTTCAGTGACGTCGTTCTTTCGGCAAGGCCGGCCGGTTGGCTGGCGGACTTTATCGCCGTCCGGTTCGGGTTGGGAGCGGTGACCGGACCGGCGAATCCGGAGGGCAAGTCGCTTTTCCTGGTTTTGTTTGATCTGTCCTTGCCCCGGACGGGCCGGGGTGGAGCCGGGGGCGCGGATGCCGCGGGCGCGTCAGCGGCGGCGAACAGGGCCGGCGCGGCGGGGACGTTGCCGTTGCGCGACTGGTTCCCCGACGGCGGCGCGCTCGTCGTTCGCCGGCAACCGGCGGAGCGCGGCCTGGCGGCGGCTTTCAAGGGCGGGCACAATGGGCAGCCGCACAATCACAATTATCTCGGTTCGTTCGTCATCATGTGCGACGGGCGGCGCGTGTTGACCGACCTCGGCGGCGACGTTTACGTCAAGGACACGTTTGGTCCGAAGCGCTACACGAGCGGCGTGCTCAATTCCTTCGGTCATCCGGTGCCTCGCGTGGCGGGCAAGCTGCAGCGAACCGGAGCGGCGGCAAGGGCGGCAACCGTGCGTACGGACTTTACGGATACTACCGATGTCTGGGAAATCGATCTGACAAGCGCCTACGATGTGCCCGGGCTGGAGCGGTTGACGCGGACGTTTGTGTTCTCGCGCACCGGGGGAAGGGACGGGCGCGGCGGGCTGGAAATCACGGACCGGGTGCGTTTCCGGAGCGGCACGGAGCCGCAGACGTTCGGCACGGCGATCATCCTTCGCAGGGGCCAGAAGCGGTCGGAGATTGACGAGCGGAACCGGTGTTTTGTCGTTCGCGAGGGGAAGGCGGGGGTCGGGGTATTTTACGAGGCGGAAAACGGCGCGTTGACGATCGGGGAGGAGCCGGTCCATGGCATCGTGCCCGACCGTCCGCCGGTTGGCACGCGTGTGGGCATCGAGCTGGCGGCGCCGGTGCATGAGGCGGCGATCCGCGTGCGCATCGTGCCGCTGCCGCCGGCGGGGGCGACATAAGTCGCAGGGAATCGACGGGACGGTGGTTGTTGGGCGCATCTCGATTTCTGGACAGGTTCCGGAGTGGCACGGGCTTTTTCTGCCAATCCCCGTGGACGGCGCAAAGCGCCGCCCACCAGCCCGGCCAACAGCCATCGGAACACGGGCTGGAAGCCCGTGCCACGCCGGAACGGTGAGGCAACGCTCATGGGCAAGATGCCCATGCCACTCCCGGAGCGGGCGAGACGCCCGCGCCACTCCCGCCACTCCCGCCACTCCGGAACACGGGCAAGATGCCCGTGCCACGGCTTTGCTTGCGCATGTCCGGTTTTCGAGATGCGTCCAAGGTTGATGTTTGCTTGTTTGTTACTGCTTGGAAATCATGTGGTTATCCCGTTGCCGGAGATGTGCGCCGCAGGGGGAAAAGAGGGTGTCACCGGTGCCGGAGACCTGTGTCTCCAGTGATGGAGACGTGTCGTCCCTGCGACGGAGGCACGCGTCTCCGCACCGGAAATGCGCATCTCCGCGACCGGTATCATTGTTCCGGTGACAGAGACATGCGTCCCTGCGTCGGAGACGCGTATCCCTGCGCCGGAGACATACGCGTCCCTGTGCCGGAGACGTGTGTACCGATGGACGGGATACGTGTCTCCGGTGCCGGGTCGGCGGGTTCCGGCGCGGCAAAATGAATGGACCGGACAGGGATCGGCATGAGCGGAGAGAGAGTGTGAGTGGGTGTGGGGGGGGGGGGGGGGGGGGGGCGGCGACCACCCCGCGCGGCGCGCGGCGGCGCGTCCGGATTTCGCAGGTGTGTTTGTTCCGGTCGTATCCGTTCTCGTGGCACGCAGGTTTTTCAGGCCATGCCGGTCGCGAGCCGGTCGGCGGTGGGCGGGGCGCCCCAGAAACGACGGTAACATTGCGAGAAATACAGCGGGTCGTCGAAACCGGCGGAGGCGGCGATTTCCTTCATCGAGAGAGTCGTCTCGTGGACCAGGTAGCGCGCTTTTCTCAGGCGGAGGCGCGCCAGCATCTGCTGGACCGTGCCGCCCGTCTGCGCACGGAACAGCAGACGGAAATGGTTGGGACTCAGGGTGAGGCGACGGGCATAAAACCGGTCGAGCGCATCGGGTTGTGTGTAGTGAGTTTCCAACCACGCAATCGCGGCGGTGATTTCGGGATGGCGGCGCGTTGTCGCGGGAGGGATGCCGGCGTTTTCAGGGTCCGTTTCCGCACCGGCGAAGAACGCACCGGCGAAAAAACGGGCGAGGCAAGCCTTGAGTTCTCCTTCGCTCCGCAGGCGCGTGGCGGCGGCCAGTGGCGAAGAGTTCCGGTCGGCGATGATGCGGTTGAGGGCTGCGGTTTCGATCCGTTGCTCTCCGGGCGTGAGGGTGCGAAAAAACGGGCGGGGCGGGAGCGACGCCGGTTCCGAGGAAAATTCGCACCAGAGCAGCGCGCAGCCGACGCCGCGCGCGGAAACCGTCCATTCGCGGCGGCACCAGGCGGGCACGAGCAATGCCGTGCCCGCACGGAGTCGCGTCCGGCGACCCTCGACATGGTAGTCGGGTTGGCCTTCCCGGATGAGTATGAGCCGGTGGGTGACAACCACGGAGTCGGCGGTGCGCCAGCCTGCCGGGAAGTGCTTGCGGGCGGCATGCGTCACCCGCAGAGGGGCGCGCAACAACAGCGCCCCGCAGGCAAGGACGGGGTCGGTCGGGGATGGCGGCGACCGGAACGACGGGAACGACAGGGACGACGAAGACGAGGGGAGAGTGGGGGCGGTGGGGGGCGGGGAGATCGGTTGTTTTGTCGATGGTTTCATGTTGGTTGGCGATTGGCCACGAAGGGTGTCAGGGGCGGGCATTATCCTGGCGGGATTCATCCGCGCTTTTTGTCTGACCGCAATTTCATACGCGTGGTGGGGCCTGCCATGGGCATGTCAGTCGTATCCACGCTGACGACTACGGACATGCCGGGCACGAGGCTGGCGGACAGGGGCTGGCCGTCGTCGATTGCGATGCGGACGGACAGGCGCTGCGAGATTTTGGTGAAGTTGCCCGTGGCGTTGTCGGCCTTGAGCACGCTGAACTCGGAGCCGGTGGCAGGTGAAAATCTCTCGATGCGTCCGGTCAGGCAGGCGTGTCTGAAGGCGTCCACCGTGAAGGTGACGGGCTGCCCGGTTTTCATGTCGGAAAGCTGGTTCTCCTTGAAGTTCGCAATCACCCATTTTTTTCCGGATACAAGCGCGACGAGTTGCATGCCGGGCGTCACATATTGGCCGGGGCGGGCGCCGGTCTCCCCGAGCCTGCCGTCATGCGGCGCAACTACGCGCGTGTTTTCCAGGTCGATTTCCGCGAGGGCGACGGTTGCCTCCGCGTTGGCCACTGCCGCTTCCAGTCCTTCGCGTCCGACGATGACCGATTGCAGGTCTTCTTGCGCCACTTCCAGGGCCGCCTCCGCTTGCCGCAGGGTGGTGCGCGCCTGGTCGAGTTCCAGGCGGGCCTGGTCGTCGGTGGAGAGGGACACCACGCCCGATTGCAGGAGCGCTCCCACGCGGCGGGCGTTGAGTTCTGCCGTCCGGAACGCGGCTTTTGCGCCGGAGATCTGCGCTTCGCCGGAACGGATGCGCGCTTCGGCGGCGTGCCGGGCTTGCTCCGCGCCCGCGAGGCTGGCCTTGCGTCCGGCAAGGGCGCTCCGGGTTTGCGCCAGCTTTTGCCTGAAAATCCGGTCGTCGATCTGCACGACGAGATCCCCGGCTTTCACTTCCTGGTAGTCCTGCACCGCTACTTCCCTGATGTAGCCGGCCAGTTGCGGGCTGATGAGGATGATCTGGCCGCGCACATAGGCGTTCCCGGTGGTCTCGATCGGGCTGCCGAAGGGGGGCAGGCTCCACGCGTACAGCACCAGCAGCGCGCCGGTGATGGCGGAAAACAGGATGACGTGGGTCGAGGGGGTTCGTAGTGCTTTTAACATGATGCGGTCGTTTTTGTTTTTTCGGCTCGATGGAGG
>JAISAX010000659.1 GCA_031266495.1 Opitutaceae bacterium | reverse complement strand
CAACCTCGCTCCAGCCGATCTCCTCGCCATGCGCTCTCCTCTCCTTCACCCAAGCATCCTCCTTCTCCCTCCTGTCTTCCTCGACTCTCTTATGGGTCAAGTTCTCTCTGGACCTCCCGCATTTTCCCGACAGGCACAACCGCTCCCTCAATCGTACCGTCAACCGCTCCTTCAATCGAAAATCGATGGAGGCGACAGCCTGATGCGCTGGCTCCACTCCCCCCCCCCCCCTCCCGCGCAACTCGCCGCACTCGTCCACGAAACCGGCGTCTCCCCGGTCATTGCCGAACTGCTCGCACGCTCCGGCATCGCGGACACCGAAACCGCCGACCGGTTCATCAACCCCGCCCTCGCGACCCTCGGCGACCCCTTTCTCCTGCAAAACCTGGAAGCCGCCGCCGCCCGCCTGCACCGCGCGCTCCTCGACAACGACGCCATCACCGTCCTCGGCGATTACGATGTGGACGGCGTCAGCTCCACCGCCCTCCTCGTCAGCCTGCTCCGCCGCTTCGGCGCCAGCCCCCGCTTTGTCGTGCCACGCCGCATGGAAGACGGCTACGGCCTCTCGCGCAGCGCCATCGACCGCGCCATCGAAACCGGCGGCGTGCCACAACTCTTCATCGCGCTCGACTGCGGCACCAACTCGCACGACGAAGTCGCCTGGCTCACCCACCTCGGCTCCGACGTGATCGTCATCGACCACCACCAGACCAAGGAAAAACTGCTCGAAAAAGCCCTCCTCATCAACCCCCACGTGTATCCGACCGGGCACGACGCCACCTGGCGCAACCTCTGCACCGTCGGCCTCGTCTTCAAACTCGCGCACGGCCTCGTGAAACTCCTCCGCAAGGAAAACCACCCCGGCGCGCACGACGTGCGCCTGCGCGACTACCTCGACTTCGCCGCCATGGGCACGGTGGCCGACCTCGTGCCCCTGACCGGCGAAAACCGCATCCTCGCGCGCCACGGCCTGCGTATCCTCCAGGACACGACACGCCCCGGCATCCGCGCGCTCATGGAAGTCGCCGGCGTCCGCGCCGGACAAGCCCTCATGCCGGTGGACATCTCCTTCCGCCTCGGCCCCCGGATCAACGCCAGCGGACGCCTTGCCGACGCCGCCCTCTCCGTCGAACTCCTGCTCAGCGAAGACGTCACCTTTTGCCAGGAAACCGCGCGCCAGCTCGACGCCTTCAACCGCGAACGCCAGGACATCGAACGCCAGATCACCGAAGAAGCCGAACAAATGATCGAAAAACACTATCTTGACGCGCCCGGCATCGTGCTTTTCGGGGAGAACTGGCATCCCGGCGTCGTCGGCATCGTGGCCGGCCGGGTATCGCGCAAGCACAACCGCCCCTGCGTCGTGCTAGGCAGCGAAGGCGAACTCGCCAAAGGCTCCGGACGCAGCATCGACAGCGTCAACCTCGTCGAAGCGCTCGGCGTCTGCGCTGAACACCTCTCCAGCTGGGGCGGCCACCCGATGGCGGTAGGCGTGGCGCTCGACAAAACCCGCCTGCCGGAATTTCGCGCGCAATTTGCCGAAGCCGTCCTGCGGCAAACCGGCGGCGCGCCCCCCGAACCAAAACTCACGATCTCCGTCTGGCTCACGCCCGAACAAGTGCACGAGACGCTCATGGACGAACTCGAAAAACTGCACCCCTTTGGCCAGGCCAATCCCGAACCCGTTTTCGGCGTGCGCGGCGTAGTGCTCACGCATCGTCCGGACGTATTCAAGACAGTGCACTACCGGTTTCATTTCGAGGACGGCCGTGGCCGGCGTCTTTTCGGGGTAGCATGGAAACTGGCGCACAACCTGCCGCCGACCGGCGAGCCTATCGACCTCGCGGTGCGCCTGGTATGGAACTATTTTCACGACCGCAAGCTGCTCCAGCTCGATCTCGTGGACTGGCGCAAGGCCGAGCCGCTGTGACAAAGGGCAGGAGGACCGAACCGCAGGCGGGGATGACAATGTTGGTGTCGCGCAGGGATTCGGCCCAAGGGGAGGCGGCATTCCGGGGACGCGGAACCGGGCCTCGATATTCGCTATCGGCGGTGTTCTCGATCAGAAGATGCGCGGAGGTGCGCATGATCCTCAACGGCCCCATATCGGGAAAATATTCTATCCGGATAAAATCCCATATGTTTTCCCAGAATGTCGCGAGCGTATCGGCGGGGAACAGGGAGGCGTCGTTGCCCTGCCCGTCCACGAAATCGGGCGGAACTCCGAAATGGATGACATGGCGGGAGGCGTCTTTTTTTATCGCAAATACGGTCTGGCCCGAGTCGTCCGTTGCCAGGGACGTGCCCTGGAGTTGCGAGACATAGGGGAGGGAGTGGCCGCCGCCACCGATGCCTTTGCCGCTCACGCGAAAGCGTTTCCCGTTCAGGCCGCGCAGGAGAGGATGCGCGGTGTTGCCAAACGTGATACTTGTCGCGATTTCATGAATACGGCCTCCGGTGGGAAGACAGGTTGTCGCCGCCGGCGGCGTCCGGTTGGCGTCGCGGGAAGGCCAGGCGTGGAGGAGCGCCGTGGTGAATTGTTCCGGGTCGTGCGCGACTTGCAGGGCATGGGGACCGGGAACCTGAAGGGTGCCCGCCCACCCGAGCGCAAGGACGCTGGCTCGCGTCTCCCGGAGGGCCTTGACGATCCACGGAGTGGCGACCGGTTGTTGCCAGACGACGAGCTTGTAGTTGTCCAGAAGCGCACGGTCAATCTGGCCTTCGGAAATCAGGTCAAAACCGGCGCCGTGTTCCAGCAAGGTGGCGAGCAGGCGCGTCTGTAGTGGAAAATTGCGGACTGGTTTCCATGCGCCCTTTTCCAGCATCGCGTACAGGGAAAATCCGGGGAGGACGACGGCCACCTGACTGAATTTTTTCCCGTGGCGCAAGGAATGCGTTTCCCTGACGACGTTGCCCTGCGCCTCGATGATCGGCAGGGTGAGGGGTTCACCGGTCATGCCGTGGTATTTGGTCAGGTGATTGGAGGGCGGGCTGCCCTTGAGGAAATCGCCAAACACAATCGGGACCGGGAGAATGTGTTCCATCTGCGAATACCGTACCCAGGTTTCCATGCGTTTGAGGTCCACGTAGGGAGACCACAGGTCAAACTCGGCGAGGTTGAGTTTGCGCGAGTGCCCGAGGACGTTGGGGCGGGTGAAACTCAGGATGGCGCCGCCGGTAAGCCCGTCGGGGCCGGGCACGCGGGGAAACATGTTGGAAGAGTAGTAAAAACTGAAATCGGGGTTGGCTTCGATGAAACCGGGTTCGACACCGCGCAGGCCGGAATCGGCCACGTAGTTGAGCGCCCCGATTTCGGCGCGCGGGTCTTCCTCGCGGATGACGCGCGCAATGCGGGCGAGGTAGTGGTGCGCCTCCTGGTGGCGCCAGTAAACCCAGAGGTAATAATCGCGATCGAGGCTGACATCGCCATCGGACATGGCGGGCCAGTCGTCCACGGTGATGCCGAGGCCGGCCATGAACCGGACGTAGCGGTCCCTGGCCAGGTCGCCGAAACCGCCAAGCCAGGTCATGTCCGGCCAAGGCTCGGTGTCGTAAAAAAACTCGGGAGGGGCGATGTTGTAACCGATGACGCCGGGGTTGTGTTGCCGGTAATGACGGACGGCGCCGCGGATGCCGGTCAGGTATTCGGCCATGAATTGCCCGTCGAAAAAGTTGATGGCGCGGTGTTGCGCGAAGGGGCCGGTTTTCTGGCGTCCGTCCTTGGCGCGCATGACAACGTCGGACGGGCGCAGGGTCAGCGGGCTGAAGGTAGCGCCCGGATGGATACGCATGACGAGCCGGGTGCCGAAACGGGCGGCGAGATACGTTTCCTCGACCTGGGGTTGATAGCGCCAGGTGTCCTCCCGGATGGGCTGGCCGGCGTGGTTGCGCAGGATGTACGCGCCGCGTTCGGCGGCGTTGAAAACGGAAGACGGGAGAGGCGGGAGGGGGGGGGAGGGGCGGGAGGGGCGGGAGGAGTAGAGCGCATGGAGTTTTTCCAGCGTGGTCTGATACATCATCGAGGTGACGAGCGAATCCAGCGCCGGGCGCGGTTTTGCCCGCCGGATGGAGGGCGGGGTTGTATCAAGAAAAACCTCACGGATGACCGTTGTCGGCGCGCTGGCGTTGACCATGAGGCGGTATTGGAAAAAACGCCCCGCCGGGAGTCCCTCCGTCTGGCCGTTGCGCACGGTGGTCCACGCCGGGATGTTGGCGGGCGCGCTGTCGCCAAATGGTTGTTCCGACGCACGGATCGCGACCGTGATGTGATGCGCGGCGCGGGCCGTCACAACCCAGACGACGAGCCTGAGTTTCTGGACGGAACCGGCATCAAGGAGCGCGGA